>NZ_CDWRCM010000173.1:0-9120 GCF_977927585.1 Frankia sp. CcWB2
ACTCGGCCGGTCCGCGATCCGCGCTTACCACGCGGAGCACGGGATCGTGACGGAGGCGTGGAGCCCGCTGGGCGCCGGCACCGGGCTGCTCGACGAACCGGTGATCGCGCGGATCGCCGCCGCGCACGAGCGCACCCCCGCGCAGGTCGTCCTGCGCTGGCACATCGAGCTGGGCATCGTGGTGGTGCCGAAGTCGGCCAGCCCCAGGCGCCTGGCGGAGAACATCGACGTCTTCGACTTCACGCTCTCCGCCGAGGAGATCGCCGCGATCTCCGGACTGGACCGGGGCGCCGCGGGGGAGGTGGACGCCCTCGACTCCGACGTGTTCGGGCACTGAGTCCCTGGGAGCTCGGGGTCCAGGGACACTCGGGACAAAATAACGTTCTTATTTCCCATTTCCCTTATGAGGTCATGTCCCGGCGCCAGAAGAGGACGACAGCGACCAGCACCATCGCGGTGCAGTAGACCAGCCCGCGCAGCAGCGCGTCGGCGTAGGGCGTGGCGACGGCGGAGCCACCGGTGGTGATCGCCTCCATCAGCTGTACCGGCAGCCAGGCCCGGGCGGGACCGTAGATGCGCGTGACCAGCATCTCCACCGGCAGCGCGTAGGCGACCGCGACCGCGATCGCCGCGGCGGGCGCGCGGAAGACGATCGCGGCCAGGGCGCCGAGCGCGGCGTAGCCGAGCGATCCAGCGCACAGGTTGACGAAGCTCTTGCCCAGTTCGGCCAGCCCCGCCGCGCTGCTCCAGGCGGCCGTCGACACCCCCTTCAGCGGCGCGAGCGCGAAGGACAACGCGACCGAGACCACGGTCGCCACGGTGATGACGAGGACCACGAACGCCGCCAGAGCCAGCAGTTTGCCGGCGAGAAGCCGGAGCCGGTGCGGCTGGGCGACGAGCTGGTTGCGCAGGGTCCCGTGCGCATGGTCGCCGGCGAGCGACGCGGCGACGACGGACAGGGCCACCACGCCGAGCAGGATGCTGACCGCCTGCACCCCCTGCACGACGCCGTTCGCGGCGGACAGCCCGCTGGCCGTGACGGGGTCGCCATCGAAGTCGTTGTGCCCCACCGAGACGAAGGTCAGAACGGTGCCGAGCAGGGCCGAGGCGATGACCGCCCCCAGCGTCCCGAGCAGGAACCGGGTCCGCAACAGCGGCACCCATTCGGCGCGGAAAGCCGTGATCATGTGGCACCTGCACGGCTCTGGGCCGGGTCGAGCCCGGCTCCCACGGGGGGCACGCTGCCGTCCGGGGTGTTCTCGGAACGAATGAGGTCGCCGTCGATCTCGCCGGTGACGCGCAGGAAGGTCTCCTCCAGGTTCGGCCGATGGGTGCGCAGCGAGCGCAGGGTGATGCCGGCGCGCATCGCCAGTCGGTTGAGGTCCGCGGCCACCCCCTCGCGGGCATGGGCGGTCACCACCGGATGGCGTTCGCCGACTCCCGCGTCGCACGACGGCCCGGGGCAGAGGTCCATCTCGACCCGAAGGCCGGTCTCGCCGAGGAGCCCGGCCAGGCGGCGGGCGTCGTCGTCCCGCTCGGGCACCATGAGGATCCGGGGATCCTCGGCGGCGAGCAGGTCGGTGACGTGCCCCTGGAACAGCATCCGCCCGCCGTTGATCATCACCAGATGATCGCAGATCTGCTCGACCTCGGTCAGCAGATGGCTCGACATGAAGACCGTCATGCTGGTGCCGGCCAGCTGGCCCAGCAGCGCGCGGATCTCCCGGATGCCCGCCGGGTCGAGGCCGTTCGTCGGCTCGTCCAGGATGAGCAGGCTGGGATCGGGCAGCAGAGCGGCGGCGATGCCCAGGCGCTGCTTCATCCCGAGGGAGTAGGCGGTGAACCGGTCGTCGGCCCGCTCGGTCAGGCCCACCTGTGCGAGGGCTTCCCCGACCCGCCGCGCGCGATCGGCGCGGCGCCGCCCGCCGATCCCACGCAGCAGGGCGAGCTGGTCCAGATTGCGCCGGCCGGACAGCCCGGGATGGAACGTCGGGCCTTCGATCATCGCCCCGACCCGGCCCAGGTAGCGGGCCGGATGGGAGATCGGCGCGCCCAGCACGTACCCCTGGCCCGCCGTGGGGCGGATCAACCCCAGCAGCATGCGCAGCGTGCTGGACTTCCCGGCCCCGTTCGGGCCGACGAAACCGGACAGCGTCCCGCGCGGCACCTGGAGGTCGAGATGGTCCACCGCCACCCGATCGCCGTACCGCTTGCCGAGCCCGCGGGTCCAGATCGCCGCCTCGGCCGGGCCCTCGGGCGACCGCCCGGCCGGCCGCGGGGGCCGCGCCGCACCGTGGGGGCGACCAGCCACGTTCGATGCGTGCGTCGGTTCGGTGACCGAACCCGAAGTCATCGTCTGACAGCCTCCCAGATCATGCATTCAACTCCCGGAGATCGGTCGATCCGTCACCCTCCACCGTGACTCCGTCATCCACCGTGCTCTATGGGGAGTCGTGCCCGCGGAGGCCGTCGTGGTCGACCAAAGGCGCGGCCGCTGGCGGGACCGGCACCGGCACGGGGGCCGATCGAACTCCCGTGCCTCCCGGCGGTACGCGCTGGGCGCCGTCGGCGCCGGGCACCGCAGTGGCCGGACCAGTCCCCGGCTCGGGATCCCGGCTCGGATCCGCCGTGCTCAGCAGGCCTAACGAGTGGACCACGGGCACCGTTCCAGCTCCCGGCACTCCGGAGCGCTCGGTGCCGTGGGAATCCGGAGGTTTCCGCCTTGTCCGAAAGAGTGGCAACGTGCCGCTATGTTTACTCATTTCCAACACGTCATCAAACAAGCACTGTGAAAGTCTGGGGCTAGACTGGGGCTGGAGTAGGTCCGCGCCGCCGCCGAGGTTCGCGATCATTCGGCGCAGCACATTGAGTGCGGCGCTCATCGTTCCATCCGTGAGATGGGGTAGCTGTCGTACGAGCCTCCCCGGGGGACCCCGCACGTCACCCGACACAACCGGCGCCCGACGGCTGGACGACAATCTGCACATGGGCGAGACGGCTGGCCTTCGGCGCGGCATCCGGGTGCTGACGTTGCTCGCCAGCATCTCGATCATCGTGATGCTGGTGTTGGCCGTGGTCTCCGCCCTGCGGTCACGTCATGCCGCGACGGAGCGGAGCAGGCATCTGGACCCGGCGGCGACTACCACCGCGATTCTCCTGGCCGACTTCGTCGACCAGGAGAATGCTCTGCGTGGCTACATCATCACCCGGGACCGGGGTTTCCTTGTCCCCTACGATGAGTCCGCCAGCTCCATCCCGGTCCTGATGGCACAGCTGGACGCGTTGCTGGCCGACTTCCCCGTGCCGCGCGCGCAGCACGGGGAAGTCGGCCGGGCGTACCGGGACTGGCGTCGCGAGGTTGTCCAGCCGGAACTGGCCGCGATGACGAGGGGAGACACCGCCGCTGCCCGGAATATCGTGCGCACCAACGCGCGCCAGGACTTCGACCTGCTGCGCCGCGAGGTCGCGGAGCTCGCCGTGGCGATCGACCGCGAGCAGGTCGAGGCGTCCGGGCGGGTGGAGAGTGCCTCCGTGCTGCTGCTGAGCTCGCTGGCCAGTGCGATGTTCGTCATCCTCGGGTTCCTGCTGACCATTATGATCATCTCGCGCCGATGGCTACTCCGCCCGATCGGAGCGTTGCAGCGATCCGTCAACGCGGTGGCCGCCGGTCGCTACGACACCCGGATCCCCTCCGTCGGCCCCAAGGAGATCGTGGAGCTGGCCGCCGACGTCGAGACGATGCGCGCCCAGCTGGTGCGGCTCGTCCGCCAGAACGAGCGGTCGTGGGAGGCTCTGGCCCAGCAGGGACCCGCCGTGATCGCGCTGCGGGACGCGCTCACGCCCTCGTTCCTGCGGGCCCGCGGCCTGGTCCTGCACGGCCGGGTCGATCCGGCCGAGGGCGAACTGGCGGGGGACTGGTACGACGCCTTCGAGCTGCCCGACGGGCGGGTCGCCGTCGTGGTCGGTGACGTCTCCGGTCATGGAGCCGCGGCCGGGGTCTTCGCGTTGCGGCTCAAGCAACTGCTTGACGCGGCTCTGTCGACGGAGATCGATCCCGGTCGGGCCCTGGAGTGGACGGTGGACAACCTCGGTGAGATCGAGGAGATGTTCGCGACCGCGATCATCGCCGTCGTCGACCCGCGGACCGGGGACCTGTCCTACGTCAACGCCGGTCATCCCGACACGCTCCTGCTGCGCCGGGCGGTGCCCGGGAACATGGCCTCGGCGGGCGAGCCGCCCGTGGGCGAGCTGTCCGCGGGCGCGGGGTGGGTGGGCGCGGGGTGGGTGGGTGCGGTGTCGGTGGGCGAGCTGCCCACAGGCAAGGTACCCGCGGACGCGGTGCTTCCCGGCGGGGCATCCTCACGCGAGGTACCCGCTCCGACCGCTCACCTGGTTGGCCCCCGCGATCCCGCTCGGCCGGGAGGCGGCCCCGGTGACGGGGTGGGCGGATCCGCCATGGCGGCTGCTGTTGGACCCGCGCATGCTGTCGGATCGGCCCGCGGGTCGGGGGATGGGGCGAACGGTGCCGGCCCCGAGCCCGGGCGGGTGCCGGGACCCGGTTCCATCGTCGGCTCCGGGCTGGGAACGGCGCAGGTCGTTCGGCTGCCTCCGACGGGCCCGTTGATGTCGAGCCTGCTCGCGGAGCCCGGGGCGTGGGGAATCCAGACGCTGCGGCTCGAACCGGGCGACGTGCTCTTCGCCTACACCGACGGACTGGTGGAGGCGCGTGACGAGGCCGGGCGGCAGTTCGGGCTGCACCGGCTGATCGCCGAGATCCTCCGTGATCCCACGCGCACGCCGGTGGCGCTGCTCGACGACGCTTTCGACGCGGTTCGCCGATACGCGCCCGGGCGGCAGGGCGACGACCGTACGGCGATCATTCTCGCCCGCACCGCCCAGTGTGGCTCCACGATCGCGCCCGGAGAGCCATAGCGGCGACATCGGCGTGGTTGCCGGCCATTTCGGGTAGAAGACGCTCATGAACGACGAGTCCGGCTTGGACCGGCCCACCCGCTCGACCCGGTCTCCGCGATCTCTGCGGTCCCGGCTCAGCCCACTGCGGTTGATCGCCGTCGTCGCTACCGTCGCCGCCATCGTGCTCGTCCTCGCCGGCATCGCCCTGGTGGCGGGATGGCGGCCGAGCCTGCCGAACCCGTTCGAGGAGAGGACGGTCGACCGCAGTTCCCCGGCGGTACTGCGCTCCCTGGAAGAGCTGAGCGACTATCACGCCGCCAGCGCCCACTTCGAGGTGGTGGTCGACCTCGAGAAGGACAGCAAGTGGATCCCTGATGCGCTGCGCGGCGAGCGCACCCTGTTCGTCGAGGTCGGCACCGTCGACTCGGTGATCAACTTTGGTGCGCTCGGCAAGGACGCGGTCACCGTCTCCCCGGACCGTCGTGCGGTCACCATCGAGCTGCCGAACCCGACGCTGTCCAGGCCCGAGCTGGATCTTGACCACAGCTACGTGGTGGCCCGCCAGCGCGGCGCGCTGAACCGCGTCGGCGGGTTGTTCGGTGGGGTCGGCAGCGACCAGGAGCTCTACCGGGCCGCGTCGGCGCGGATGACCGACGCGGCGAGGACGGATGGCCAGGTGCTCGACCTGGGCAGGAAGAACACCACCGCCATGCTGCGCGGTCTACTCGGCGCGCTGGGTTTCACCGACGTCAGGGTGACCTACGCAGCCGACCGCCGCTAGGCGAACGGAGTGCTCAGCCCGTCGCAGTCAGCCTGTCTCAGCCAGCCCGGCAACCACCCGGTCGATCTCGGCCCGGAAATGCTCCGAGATCTTGATGATGTGCGGTTCGCGGAGCAGGTAGAAATGCTCACACGGAACGAAATGGATGTCATGGCTCCCGGTGAGGAATGCCGACCATGCGTCCTCCGGGTCCGGATTCTCCGCCGATCGGTACACGAGGGCCCGGCCGGGCCACGGCCGCGGTCGGTAGAAACGTTCGAGGAGCCGCCCGTGGTTGAAGAAGACGTCGAACTGTTCGAGCCCGCCGAACTGTACGACCCCGGTGAGCGGAATCTGTACCATTTTCTTGAGGGTCGCATTACTGGTGAAGTTCGCCCGCTGTTCCGGTAGCAGCTTCTGGGTGAACCGCGCCAGCCGGCCGCGGTAACCGCGCGCGTGGTCCTCGGCTGCCTTCGACGGCGCGGTGGCGCCGGCCGCCCCGGTATCGCCCGCCTCGGTATCGCCCGCCCCGGCCGACTCGATCCGCAGCGAGGCCGGCAGGTAGGTGTCCATGATGGACAGGAAACCGACCTCCTCTCCCGCGGCGGCGAGCTGCTGGGCGATCTCCATGGCGATCAGGCCACCCAGCGAGTGCCCGGCGAGCAGGTAGGGACCCCGGGGAGCCAGGACGCGGATGATCTCCAGGTGGCGGCGGGCGGTCCGCGCGACGCTCCAGTCCGGGAAACCCCGCCGCTCCAGCCCGTGCGCCTGGAAGGCGTAGACCGGCTGGTCGTCACCAAGGCGGCGGGCCAGTGAGTGGAAACCGAGGGCGAGCGCGCCGGCCCCGGCGAAGCAGAACAGCGGCGGCCGCGAGCCGGTGGTGCGCAGGGGGACAACGGTGGGGTGCCGCGGACCCGACTGCTGCGCGAGTGACAGCGAGCGGGCGAACTCGCCCAGCGTCGGCGCGTCGACCAGCGCCGATGACGGCATGGTGATCCCGAGCTTCTCCGCGACCAGGGTGAGCAGCTCGTTCGCTGCCAGGGAGTCGCCGCCGAGCTCCATGAAGTCGTCCCCGATGCCGACCTCCTCGAGATCGAGGACCCGCGTCCAGATGTCGGCGACGACGATCTCCCACTGCGTTCTCGGCCGGGCGGAGACGGCCGGGGCCTCCGGCGGGGGCGGCAGCGCGCCCCGGTCCACCTTGCCGCGTTCGTTGCGGGGCAGTTCCGTCAGAGGGATGATCGTCGTCGGGACCATCCAGACCGGCAGCTTCTCGCGCAGCCTCCGCCGGATCCGGACCGGGGACAGGGTGTTGCCGTGTACCGCCGGCACGACATAGGCGACCAGCCGGTTCCGCGCCGAAGGATGCGCGACGGCGGTGACGACCGCCTCGGCGATCTCCGCGGAGCTCAGCAGCGCCGCCTCCACCTCGCTCGGTTCGACGAGGTAGCCGCGGATCTTCACCGCTGCGTCCCGGCGGCCGAGCAGGACCAGCGTGCCGTCGGGTTCGAACCGGCCGACGTCGCCGGTCCGGCAGGTGGTCCGGCCATCGGTGAGCGGGGTGAAGCGGGACGCCGTCATCTCCGTGTTCCCCCAGTACCCGGCCGACAGGTAGGCCGAGGTGACCTCCACGTCGCCCACCTCGCCGGGATCGGCGGGCGTGCCGTCCTCGCGGCGCAGTACCACCTCCTTGCCGGTCGCCGGCAGTCCGGCGGGTACCGTGCCCGCGGGCGGCTGGGTGCCCGGCGGGACCTCGAAGAAGCCGAGGGAGGCGATCTCGGAGGCACCGGACCAGTTCACGTAGGTACACGCCGGTGGCACGTGCGGCCGCAGCGCCGTGATGTCGCGTCCGTAGACGGCCTCCCCGCACGTGGTCACGATCCGTAGGTCGGCGAGGACCTGGTCCGGTTCGAGTGAGCCGACGAGGGAGCGCAGCAGGGACGGAGTGGTCTGCAGCGCGGTCAGGTGCTGCGAGGAGATCCAGTCGGCGAGGCCGCTCAGGCCCACCGCCCGGGGATCATAGGCATACATCCCGGCCCCGTTGAGCAGACCGAACACCACCACGGTGATGCCGGCGGCGAACGAGTACGGCAGCACGAGGGCCAGCCGGTCGCCCGGCGCGAAACCGAGGCGTTCGGCGCCGGCGTAGGCGTCGCACAGGAACGTGCCGTTGGTCCACACCACGCCCTTGGGCGCGCCGGTTGAACCGGAGGTGAACACGATGCAGGCCGGATCGTCGACCAGCGGCTGCGGCCACCAGACCGCGTCCGCGCCGTTCGCCGCGATCCACCGGGCACCGTCCGCGGCCGCCGTGGCGAGGTCCAGGACGAGGCGGGGGCCGCCCCCGGCCAGCGCGGCGAGCAGGGCGTCCGGATTCACGCTGGATTCGGCCGTGGCGTTCGAACCGTTGGTCCCCACCGGCTGCAGGCCCACCGTCGAGCGGGCCACGGAGCCGTCGCCCAGGTCGGTCAGCAGGGCCACGCAGCCGGCCTGCCGAACGATCTGTGCCATCCGTTCGGCGGGCACCACCGGATCCAGCGGGACGACCGGGCGCCCGGTTTTCAGCACGCACAGCACGCCCAGCAGGCCAGCCACGCTGTGCGGCAGCAGGGTCGCGACCGGACCGTCCTCGTTCGCGTCGAGGCGGCCGAGGACCGCCATCGCGATGTCATCGGTCCGGCGATCAGCCTCGGCGAAGGTCATGACGACGCCGGGAGAGACCAGCGCGGGCGTGTCGGGCAGGTGCGTGGCGACCTCCCGGAACCGGCTGACCACCGAGGCCGGCAGGTCGTCGAAGTGCAACGCCGGGAAGAACGCGCCACCTTCAGGCGTCGCGACCGCAAGGGACGCGCGCCGACCGCTTTCGTTCAAAGCCACTCCCTCGTCCTGTCCTCTCTCGGCGTCATCGGTTTACGACGGATGACGATGATCTTGTGTCCTGGCCGGTCCTCACCTCGTCAACCGGGTGCGGCTGGTTACCCCTGATCGGGGGGCGGACCTCGAATCCCGTATGGTCACGGATGCGCCGGTGCCGGGTGGCTGCGCGATGGGACGGGCCGTTTGTGGTAACCCCGTCCAACAATCTCGTACGGTGCTGCAACCGTTCGCTCGTGGTACACGAACAGCCTCCCCAACACGCAGTCCGGTATAGCGCGTGCGACTTTATACCACGGTGCTGTGGCTATCTTATGGTCACTCCCGGTAACCCTCACTCAAGGGGTAGTTTGTCGGTGGTAATCGGGCTTCGGCTATGTCCGGCGCAAACGATTTGCCGTGATCCCGGACTAATTTGATCCCGAGTCGGCGGTTCGGCCGATGGTGCCCGGATCCGGTGCCGCCATTCCGCGGCGTCGCGGCCCGGAGCTCGGGGCGGCTCGCGGCCGCACGATCGCCGGCTCCTCGCTCCAGGAGAGCCGGCCCGCCGCGGCGGGCCGGCGCCGGGCCCC
>NZ_CDWRCM010000174.1:0-5634 GCF_977927585.1 Frankia sp. CcWB2
CCGGGACGGCATCCTGCACGCCGAATGGATGCTGACCGCCCGCTGCCCGGACGACCCGGTGCTCATCGAGTGCGCCGGGCGGATCCCCGGTGACAGCCTGGTCGAACTCATCGACCTGGCCTACGGAACCTCGCTGGTCGCGGACTACCTGGAGATCCTCTCTGGGGGGCAGCCCGCGCCGGCCGCGGTGGCGAGCGCCGCCGCGGCGATCCGCTTCCTGAGTGCCCCGCCCGGTCGGGTCGACGCGGTCGACGGCGTCGAGGTCGCGCGGGCGGTGCCCGGGGTGCGGCGGGTATCGCTGGCGGTCACCCCTGGCACGTCCATCCCGCCGCTGCGCTCGTCGGGCGACCGCATCGGCGAGGTGTTGGCGGTCGGCTCGACCCCGATGGACGCCGAGGCCACGGCGGCACGCGCCGCCGGGCTGGTGCGCGTGGCGGCGGCGGCAGCAGGGGCTCCGTTCGGCGCGGCTGTCATGCGGATCTAATTCCGTTGCCGCCGTCGCTCACCCTGATTATGAACACGTAAACGCCTGCCCGATCGGCACGTCGCGTACTCGCGGTATCCCGGGCTCCGCGTCCCGGTCGCATAATGCCGAGGTGGAACGCGCCAGCGAGAAATTGGACAGATGATTCTTCGCATATGGGTCGGCGTCCGGCGGGCGAGTACGGACATCGCCGTCGATCTGTCTGCGGCTGTTGCTTCCACGCTCTCCCCGCGGCTGTGTTCCGCTTTTCCGTTCCTTTCTCCTCGTTGGCTGATGGGGGCCGAGGGTGCGCCGTGGCGGGTGCTGCCGTCGCGGCGGGGGTGTCGGTGTTGGGGGTGCCGGGCCGGTGCGGTCGCTACCTGGTCACCGGATGACCGGGCCGACGGTTCTCATCCAGAATCCGACGGTGGTGCAGCCGGCCGAGACGTCGGTGTTCCTGGCACCCCGTCCGTCCTACGACCCGGTCCGGGCCGCGGCCGAGTCCGCCGCGGTGCGAGCGGCGCTCGCCGACCTTGGGGCCCGTCCCTGTGCCCCGTCCGAGATCCTCGCGGCGCTGCCCCGGGAGGTCCTGATCGAGCTCGCCGTCCGCGCGGTCAGCGCCGAGGACGACCTGCGAATGGCCGCCGCCCGCGAGGCGCTCCACGACTGGTCGGCGCCGGCGCTGGTGCCGGTGGTGCTGCGCCAGCCGCGGCTGCTGCTCGACCCCGGCGCCGCCCGCGGCGTGATCGGTCCCGACTAGGCGGACGAGAGCTACGCCCTGCGTCCCTTGGCCGGGTTGATGTTTCCCCGTGATCATTATGTCGATCTCGGTGAAGCGGTCGCGGTCGGCCGGTTGCGGCGCCGGGACCGGGCCCGCGAGACAGTCGTCATGGCGGCCGTGCTGCGCGGGTTGCGGGGCCGATCGGCCGAGGTCCGCGTCCCGGAGCCGCTGTTCCTGGAAGGCGGGGATCTGGTGAGCTGCGGCGATGTGGCCGTCCTCGGCACCAGTTGGCGGATCAGCCCGGCAGTCTGGGGGCTGTTGCGTCCGCATCTGCTGGCCAGCTTCGGTCACGTGGTGCGGGTTCGCGACGAGCTGCGGCGTGACGGCCAGCCCCATCTGAACTCCTGGCTCGGCCTCGGCCCGGGGATCGCCCTCGTCGCCGCCGATCGGCTGCACGCCCCGGCGGTGGTGGAACGCGACGGCGTCGCCGGCCGGGAGACGACGCTGGTCGACGCCCTGCGAACGATCAATCTCGCCGTCTGTCCGCTGGCACCGGACATGGTCGCCGCCTTCGCCGCGGGGGTGTTCTTCCTGCCGGCCTTCGCGCCGCCGGAATCGGTCCTCCGGCCGGAATCAGAAGCGGTCCTCCGGCCGGAGCCGGCCGCCCTGGTATCCACGGCGAGTGCGCCCTGAACCGAACCGGTGCTGTCCCGGTTCGGGATCCAGACCGTCGCGGTGCCGTTCGATGAACATCACAAGCAGTTCGGCAGCCTGCACCGGGCGCTCAACACCGTCCCGCTGCACTGATGGCGCACCGTCCGTGCCCTCCAGAACGGGCGGTGAACGTTCCTCAGGGAGCCTCCCAGACCCGAAGACCGCAGTAAGCCTGTGCGCCGGCTCGGCGCGTCCGGCTTCGCGCTCGGGCCGATCTTCACCTCCTCCGCCCACGGTTACGACACCATCGACCATCTCCGCATCGATCCGCGGCTCGGCGACGACCGCGGCTGCCCGCGCCCAGAGACCCGGTCAGATCTGTCGGGCGGCGCGCCGTCCACGGGCACCCAACGGGACCTCGGAAAGATCCTCGGCCTGCGACCGGAGGTTCTTGTAGCGGTAGCCGCGTTCGGTCAGCCAGGCTGCGGCGGTCGCCCGCGCACGGTCGGTCGCGGCCACCATGTCCTCCTCGGTCTCGCCGGAATCCAAGAAACGGAAGGTGAAGAAGGGCCTGGTGGCGATGTCGTAGGTAAGGCTGCCCTTCGGCGTGAACGCGGCCTGCAGGATGTCGTGTTCCGCCGCGTGGGCCAGCAGTTCGGTGCGCTGGTCATCGGTCAGCCCGTCGAAGGCGCCGCGGACGGTGATGCGGAAGGTACGGGTGCTCATGGCTCGATCTCATCATTCCCAGTCGTGCCGTCCAGCGATTTGCGGCGCCGCGCGGCCGGTTGCGCGGGTCCGGCGGGTCCGGAGTGAGAACGCACCGTGAGCCCGATGCCGAGGATCAGGTAAGGGTGGAACCATTCTCGTCGGCCTGCGGGGCGTCGGACGCGGCCAGCCGCGCGTGCAGGCGGGCGCGGACCTCCTCGGGGGAGTAGGCGACCCGCCGGCGCTGGCTGCGCGCGACGAGCACGCCGGTGGCGGCCACTCCGGCGAGTCCGGCCACGCCGAGCAGCTTTCCCCATCGAGCGCGATTCATCCGTCCAGGTTAGGGCGCCCTTGCGTCGGCTGCGGCATGCTACCGGCATGCCTGATTCGCGGATCAGCCTGGCCGATGCCCTGGAACTGACGCGGACCGGCGACCTGTGGCTGTTCCGCGGCCGCACGGCGGTGGACCGGGCGATCCAGACGACGACCAACAGCCCGGTGAACCATGTCGGCATGGCGGTGGTCGTTGACGATCTTCCGCCGCTGATGTGGCACGCCGAGCTGGGGAAATCGTTGCCGGACGTCTGGGCGGGCACGCATCAGCGCGGCGTGCAGTTGCACGACTTGCGTGCGGCGGTGGAGGTCTGGGCGCGCCGTTACGGCCAGCGGGCCTGGCTGCGTCAGCTTGAGCCCGCGGTCCGCGCCGAGCAGGAGGATGCCGTGCTGCGGACCGTCGCACGGCTCGACGGCACGCCGTTTCCGTCCACGGCCCGGCTGGCGACACGCTGGCTGCGTGGCCGGCTTCCGCGTCCCCGCCGGATGATGAGCGAGTACGCGCTGGAGACCGCGTACTGCGCCGAGGTCGTGGCTGTTACCTACGAGGCGATGGGCCTGCTGCCGTCCGGTCGCCATCCGAACTGGTACGACCCGGGGCGGTTCTGGAGCGGTGACGACCTGCGTCTGTCCGGAGGCTTCGTGCTGGGCGGGGAGATTGTCGTGGACGTGGACGACTCTGCCTAGCGTCGCGTCTGCCTAGCGTCGCGTTCGGCGGGTCCGTGCGGCGGCGGTTGACCAGGATCCGGTTCCTTGTCTTTCCAGAGCCTTTCGTGCCCGATTTATCCCTCTGGATAGGCAGGGTGCGTCTGGGGGGATGCCGTCGTCACGGGGGTGCCGTCCAGGTGCGGCACGGTGATCGCGGTGACCAGCAGGCCGCGGGCCGAGAGCCAACGACCGTCGAAGCCGGTCAGCTCACCGCCGGCTAGCCGCGGCCCCGCCACCAGGAGTTTCGCGGTGAAGGTGCCCCGGGCGGCCGGGCCCGGCGCCGGCGGGCCCATAGGTGCGGTGCCCGGGTGGATCACGAGGGCGGCGTCTCCGAAGCCAAGCCAACGTTCCGCCAGCGGGTACCACGCCTTGTAGACGGACTCCTTGGCGCTGAACAGCAGCCGGTCCCAGCAGACGGCCGGGCGGGTGCGGGTGAGGGCCGCGAGCCAGCCCTCCTCGGCGGGAACGGTGATCTCCTTCAGCACCCCGCCGGGTGTGGGTTCGTTCGGCTCGGCGTCGATGCCGATGGTGTGGACCTCCGCCGCCCGGGCCACCGCGGCCGCCCGGTAGCCGGCGCAGTGGGTGATGCTTCCCACCACTCCGTCCGGCCAGCCGGGTGCGCCGCGGGAACCGGGCAGGATCGGCGCCGCCGGAAGCCCGAGCCCCTCCAGCGCGCGATGCGCGCATACCCGGGCGGTGGTGAACTCGCGGCGCCTCTTGTCGACCGCGCGGCTCAGCAGCGCGGCCTCCTCGGGGAACAGCACGGCCGAGGGATCGTCCTCGAATGCCTCGACGGCGACGGCCGCCGCGGGCAGCAGGCTCGCAAGCAGGCGCGGATCCACCCTCTTTACTCCGCTACCCGTTACCCCGGTACCCGTTACTGACGTCGAAGCCGGCGCCCTCGGCGGCGCCGAGCCTGCCCCCGGCGCCAATCTCGATCCCGGCGTGGAACTCGATCCCGGCATCGCGCTCAGTCCCGGCGGGCCGGCGGTGCGGGGAAGGGCAGGATCTGCCGTAGCCCGGACCATGGCTTGCCCCACGCCGCGCGTTCCCGGGGGTAGCCCATCGAGACCTCCTCGAAGCGGACGTCGTCGTACCAGGTGGTGCGGGGAATGTGCAGATGACCGTAGACGACCGCGCTAGCCCGGAACCGCGTGTGCCAGTCGGCCGTGCTCGTGGTGCCGCACCACAGCGCGAATGTGGGGTACCGCAGTACCGCGGTGGGCTGACGGACGAGTGGCCAGTGGTTGACGAGCACCGTTGGCATTGTCGGATCGATGTCGCCGAGGCGCGCCCGGGTCTGCGCGACCCGGGCCTGGCACCAGGCGTCGATGGTGGGATACGGGTCCGGGTGCAGCACCCATTCGTCGGTGCACACGATCCCGCTTTCCCGGGCCAGGGCCAGCGCCTCCTCCTTCGTCGCCGTTTCGGCGGGACGAAAGGTGTAGTCGTAGAGCACGAACAACGGCGCGACGACGACGGGACCGCCCGTGCCCTCCCAGACCGGATAGGGATCCTCCGGGGTGACGACACCCAGCCCGCGGGCGATCTCCACGAGATGCCGGTAGCGATGTTCGCCGCGCAGCTGCACCGGGTCCTGCTTGGGAGTCCACAGCTCGTGATTCCCCGGCACCCAGACAACCTTCGCGAAACGCCCGCTGAGCTGCTTGAACGTCGTCTCGATATCGGCGACCGTCTCGGCGACGTCACCGGCGAGGATCAGCCAGTCGCCGGATGATCCGGGTGCGATGTCCTCCACCATCCGCCGGTTCTCGGGGTAGGCGACATGCACGTCACTGACGGCCAGCAGCCGCCCGGGCGAAACCGGGGAATCCGTCCGGGACACAGGGCGAAGCCTACCGGCGCGGCCACCGACGCGTCCGCCGGATGAAAATGCTGTTCCGATGTTCGAGATGGCGCCGGGTGGGCATCCTGATCGAGGATCATCGCGAGGGATCGGTGACGATCCATCGAGTGATGACACGATGAGCCGACGGATCCGGCCGATCTTGCGGGAGCGGACAGCGATGAACGACAGTGGGCAGGGATG
>NZ_CDWRCM010000174.1:5938-6410 GCF_977927585.1 Frankia sp. CcWB2
AGTGGTGGGCAGCGATGAGTGACAACGTCGGAACCGGGCTGCTCATCGCCCTCGGGGTCCTCGTCGTGATCATCCTGGCGCTGGCCGTGGCCGCGCTGGTTGTCGTCCGGAAGTACCGGCTGCCGCTGCGGGGCCTCGTGGCGACCCTGGCGGGCCTCGCCTACGTCATCTCCCCGGTGGACGCCGTCCCGGAGATTCCGCTGGGGCCGATCGGACTGATCGACGACATCACCGTGATTATCGCGGCGGTGGTCTACCTGCGCGGCCTGATCGCCGCGCGGCGGGGGCTGGGCCCGGCCGGGATCGATCCACCCAGCCGGGCGCCCCACCCGATGCCGCGGCAGCCTCCGCCGCCTCGGACACCGCCTTGGACACCGCCTCGGCGCCGTAGCCCCCGATGATGGCCGGGAGGACGACCACCGAGGCCGCCTCCTCCGGTCGCCGGCCGGGCCTCAGGAAACCTGCCAGAGCC
>NZ_CDWRCM010000174.1:6710-8803 GCF_977927585.1 Frankia sp. CcWB2
GATTGTCCGGGCTGAACGCCACCGATGTCGCGCTTTTGGCGCGGTCGGCGGAGACCTGTAGCCGGCCGAGCTCGCGGGGTCGGGCGGGGTGGGTGACGTCCCACAGCTGCACCCATGCGCCGGGGACGTCGATGGCGAGGGTGCGTCCGTCCGGACTGAAAACCACCGAGAGCACGGCGGGCGGGAGCTTAGGGGCGGATCCGTCGAGCGATATGCCGAACGGTGTGCCGAGCTGGTGGGGGCTGGTCAGGTCGGTGACGTCCCACAGCCGTATTCCGTCGGATGCTGCCCCGCCGGTCGCGAGGGTCCGTCCGTCGGGGCTGAACGCCACCGATGCCACGGCGCCGGGGTAGCCGGGGAGCAGCGGGTGGAGCTGGTACGAGCTGGTCGGGTCGGTGACGTTCCACAGTCGCAACGTTCCGTCATCCCCGGCGGTGGCGAGGGTGCCCCCGTTCGGGCTGAACGCCACGGACGTCACGGCGCCGGTGCGGCCGGTGAGCAGGGGGTCGAGCTGACGAGGGGTGGCCGGGTTGGTGACGTCCCACAGCTGGACCGTCCCGTCGACGCCGGCGGCCGCGAGGGTGCCCCTGCCCGGGCTGAACGCCACGGACGTCACGGCGCCGGTGCGGCCGGTCAACGGGGCGCCGAGTAGGTGGGCCGTCCCGCCAGGGGTGATCGGCTGCGGATCGCCCTCGCGGACGGCGAGAGAACCGACCCCGGCGGCCACGAGAACGGCGAGAACGGCGAGGACCGCGGCGGCCGTGCGGTGCACCTGCCTGCGATGATCAGAGACCGGACGGCGGGCGGGGGATGCGGCGGGCCGGACGCTGTCCGAAAGGTTGATCGTTTCAGGATTGGGGGGTGCCGGGCTCCCTCGGGTGGGCTCGACTGTCGCGGCGTGACCGGTTGGGACCTTGGTCGTCGTGCGCAGGAGCAGGGCGCGAGCACGGTCCGGGAAGGTCTGCGGTTCGTCCTCGGGAAGGGTGAAGGCAGGCGTGCGACGGGACAGGACGGCGAGGACCTGACCGGCGAACGAGTCGGCGCGCATGGTCAGCCTCCTGTCTGGGGGTTCGATACGGCCGGCTCTGTCGCGGCGGCTGTCCTGGGATCGAGGGGGACGGCGCGGGCGAGGCGCTCCACGACCAGGGGGGCGGCAACCCCGACCGCGAGGGCGGCGAAGGCGGTGTCGACCTGGCCCGAGGCGCCGGCGGCCGCAGCCAGGCCGGCGCCGATGGCGAGACGGACCAGTTCGGCAACCAGGTAGGCCCAGGGGCCCGCTTCCTGGGATTTCCCGGTCTGCCAGGGCCACCGGCCCCGTCGGCGGACCGTGGTGTAGAGATCGAGACCTTCGACAGCGAAGCCGCCGAACAGTCCCCACAACGCCACTTCAACCCCCATCATGATACGGAAAGTAGCCGATCAGCCTGGTGGCGTGGAAGCTGGGTCCGCCCGCTATGGATAGCGGCCACGGACAGCTGCGATGAGAGCCGCGATGGAAAGCCGTCGGAGCAGGCGGCAACGGAGCGCCTGAACAGCCGTGCGTCTCGGCTGGAACACCGGGGACGGCCCGGGTGTTGCCCGCGACATGAATTCTGTCACCTTCGCGATTACCTGGGATTACCGTTGCCCGTTCGCCCGCAACGCACATGAACACGTTTTGATTGGTCTCGCGGCCGGTGCCGACTGGAACGTCACCTTTCTCCCGTTCTCGCTGGGGCAGGCGCACGTGGAGGAGGGACAACCCACCGTCTGGGAGAAGCCCGAGCAGGACTCCGGGATCCTCGCCCTGCGGGCTGGCGTCGTCGTCCGCGACGAATATCCGGATCTGTTCCCCGCCGCGCACCGGGCACTGTTTGCGGCGCGTCACGACGAGGGCCGTCACCTGGAGGACCGTACAGTCATCCGGGAGACGCTCGCGGGGGTGGGGCTGCCCGCCGACGAGGTGCTCGCCCGGGTTGACGATGGCGCCCTCGACAAGGTCCGCGCCGAGCACGAGCAGTACGTCGCCTCGCATACCGTTTGGGGCGTGCCGACCTGGGTCGCCGGTGACCAGGCCGTGTTCGTCCGGCTGATGAGCCGTGCGCCGCTCGGTG
>NZ_CDWRCM010000174.1:8903-9735 GCF_977927585.1 Frankia sp. CcWB2
CCGACCCGGCGGGTTCCATCCGTGCGGTGGAGCGCATCGTCGACCTGGTGACCGGTTGGCCCGAGCTGAACGAGTTCAAGCACACGTCCATCCCACGCTGATCTTCCACGCCGGTTCGGTCCGTCCCGGTATACATCCACGGCGACGGGGATGGCGCCCGCGCCGCCCGCCATCCCCCTGCCGGCGCCCGGCGGTGTCAGACGTTCAAGCCGTGTGAGATGCCCAGGCCGTGTCAGACGTCCAGGCCGTAGCCGCGGGCGATCGCCGCCAGGCCGCTGACCCCACCCTGGCCGAGTGCCCGGAAGCGCCAGCCGTCCTGATCCCGGTAGAGTTCACCGAACAACATCGAGGTGTCCCGCGCGGCGGCGGTGGTGAGGTCGTACCGCACCAGTTCGTCATCGGTCGACGCGTTGACGACCCGGATATAGGCACCGGTCACGTCGCCGAAACTCTGGTGTCGATAGTCGGCGTTGTGGATGCTGACCGGGAAGACGATGCGCGTTATCGCACTGGACAGCAGGTTGAGACGCACCTCGATCTGTTCGTCGTCGCCCGCACCCTCACCGGTGAGGTTGTCACCGCGGTGCACGATCTCGCCGCGCGGACTGCTGAGGTTGTTGTAGTAGATGAAATAGCTGCGGTTGGGGGCTCGCCCGTCCGCCTGCAGGGCAATGGCGCTCGCGTCCAGGTCGAACTCCTCCGATCCGGGAGCATTCGGATCCCAGCCGAGGCCGACGGTGATGTGCGTCAGTCCGCCGGTGGCTCCGGTGAGCGCGACGCTTCCACCCTTGACGACGTCAATGCCCACGGTTCTCCGATCCCACGACACTCT
>NZ_CDWRCM010000175.1:0-411 GCF_977927585.1 Frankia sp. CcWB2
GCAACAGATCCAGATCCAACTCCGGGCCATACCCACCGATCATCTCCTCGGCGGGCAGGCCGGAGGCCCTGGCAGCCGCCTGGTTCACCGCCCGGTAGCGCAGGCCGCGGTCGAGGACCGCAAATATGATCGGCGCCGTGTCGAACACCTGCAGACACAGCAGCGCATCTTCCCACCGGGCGAGTGCCCGCGGGGCCGGCCAGCCGAGCCAAGGCCCGCAGGTGTCGCCACGCACCTGACCATCGGGCTGCGGCGTCGGGTTCATGTCGGGACCAGTCCTGCCGGGGCCGGAGCCGCCGGTCACCGTCGGAGACTCGGGCGGGTGGATCTGCGTCCAAGTGTGGGACAGTACCACCACCGGTGCGAACGGAAGCGGCAGCAGCACCCCGAAAGCAGCAGCACTCCAAAGAC
>NZ_CDWRCM010000175.1:1001-8249 GCF_977927585.1 Frankia sp. CcWB2
AGGGGGTGCCGGGCCGGGTGCCGCCAGCGGGCCCTCCATGCCTGGTGCGCCCGTGCCTGGTGCGCCCGTGCGCGGTACGCCCGTGCGCGGTGGCACTACGACCCCGCTGGGCGCCGGGAGGTCCGACGGTCGGCGCGGGCCAAGACGACGGCCACGACCAGGTAGGGCACGCTCGCCGCGGCGAACAGCGGCCCCGGAGCCGCCCAGGTCGACCCCACCGCGTAGCCGGCGAACACGGCGACCGCCCCCACCTCGGAGCCGACCGCCGCCATCGAGATGACCGTCGCCCTGACCCGGTCGGGGATCACCGCCTGCAGCCGGGCGTCGGCCGTGGCGATCGCCCACTCGAAGATCCCAAACGCGACGGCGACGCCGACGGATCCCGCGGGACGACCGCTGATCGCCCCCACGGTCAGGCAGACCGCCGCGGTCGCAAGCAGCATCGGCATCCGCGCCGCCCCCGGCCCGTGAACCAGCCGCCCACCAAGCCCCCGGCCGACACGAGCAGCACCCACAGCGCCACCTCGGCCGCCGGGGCACCCGTCGACGCGACGAGAAGCGGAACGTATTCGTCGAGCGCGGTGAAACCCGTGACGACCGCCACTACCACTAGGGCCCGGCGCACCGCGGGCACCCGTCCCGCCTCGGCCAGACCCGTCCGCCACACCGCCGCGAAGCCCCGGCCGGTCCCCGCATCGCCGTTCCGATCGCCGCCGTTCCGATCGCCGGGCCGGCCGCTACCAGTCTCGCCGCGCTCCCCGGCCCTTGCGGCCCGCGCCGTCCTCCCGCTTCTTCCGTCAGGGCCGAACTCACCGCCACCAGAATGATCATCTTTGCAGTGATCAGGGCCGTCCAAGTAGTCGGGGCCGTCGAGGTGTCCCCGGGAGTCGGGTAGCGACGCCCCGAGCGGTACCCCAAGCAGGACCACGGCGACGCTGGCGATTCCCACGGCTCGGTAACCACCGATAGCGATGACGGGGGACGCGAGCCCGGTAGCGACGAGGACAGCGGCCGAGGCGAAGGATCGCGACCGGCCAATCAGCCTGGGATAGGCGGCGACCGCGTCCAGCCGGGTCAGTTCGGTGTAGACGACAGCCTGGAGCGTGCCCGACCGTAGTGCGCTGCCCGCCCCCCAGAACACGAACCCGGCGGCAAACGCCGCAAAGCATGGCTTAAACGTCCACAGCGCGAAACCGAGTGCCGCCAGCGCCGGACCGATCATCAACAGCAGCCGCCGAGAGACCGTATCCGCCCACAGCCCGGAGGGGATCTCCAGGAGGGAGGACGTCACCGACCACACGATGAACAGCGCGGAAATCTCCGCCGGCGACAACCCGGCGTCGACGAACAACAGCGGGTACACCGGGTAGAGCAGGACGAGCTCGTCGCAGAACGCGTAGGCGTACAGCCGGCGCGCGAGCCCGGACTCAGGTGCGGATCAACATCGCCAGGCCATATTTCCCAGCCTAGCGCCGCAGCCGCGAAGTGGGCTACCCCGTTGCGTAGCCGGAGGCCGGCGAATTTGGGGGACCTGAGGACGGTCTGCGGGCCCTGGACCGTGCCTTGCTCCCCATAACGTGGCCGCCGCGCGATCAGGCGGACCCGTGTCCGGGACCCGGCCAGGTCGACGCGACGGTCAGGCGTCGAAGAGATCGCTGACGGACTCGCCGTTGTGGATGCGGCGGATGGCCTCGGCGAGTGCCGGGGCAACCGTGAGGATCTTCAGCTTCGGCACCCGGTCCCCCGCCGGAATCGGCACCGTGTTCGTGCACACGATCTCGGCGACCTCGGGCTGGTCGCCGATGCGCTTAAGCGCACCCGCCGCGAACAGCCCGTGCGTGCACGCCACCCGCACCGACCGCACGTTCAGCTCACGCAGCCGCTCGAGCAGCTCGAGCACGGTGCTGCCCTTGGCGATCTCGTCGTCGAACACGATGACGTCCCGGCCGGCCACGTCACCGATGACCGTGCTGATGCTGACCCGGTCGTCGGCGAAACGCTGCTTGGCCCCCGCCGCCACCCGCACCCCGAGCATCCGGGCGAACGCCGCCGCTTCCTTGGCGTTGCCGAGGTCCGGGGAGACCACCGTCGTGTTCGACAGCTCGTAGCGGCGGAAATGCGCGGCGAGTTCCCGCAATGCATGCAGATGATCCACCGGCACGCTGAAGAAACCGTGGACCTGCGGCGAGTGCAGGGTCATCGCGAGGACGCGGTTCGCACCCGCGGTGACGAGCAGGTCCGCGACCAGCCGCCCGCCGATCGAGATCCGCGGCGCGTCCTTCTTGTCCGAGCGGGCGTAGGCATAGTGCGGCAGCACGACCGTCGTGCGCGCCGCCGACGCCCCGCGCGCCGCGTCCAGCATCAGCAGCAGCTCGACGAGGTTCTCCTGCACCGGTGCGACCAGCGGCTGGATGAGGAACACGTCGCGTTCCCGGCAGTTCGCGGGAAGCTGGACCTCCAGGCAGTCGTTGGCGAAACGCTGCACCCGCACCCGATGCAGCGGCACGTCGAGGTGTGTGCAGATCTCCTCGGCGAGACTCGGATGGGCACTGCCGCTGAAGACGGCGATGTCTCGCACGAACCGCTCCTTGTTCCCTGTTCTCGGTGTCCCCGGGGTCTCTGTGTGTCCCCCGGGTCCCGGCGTGTCCGGTGTCCCGGTCGATGTCCGATGGACCCGCCCGTCCCGGATGGTACCGACCAGACGCCGAGTCATGCCGAGGTCCCTAGCGCCTCCCGGATCGGCACCCGAGTCCCGCCGCGCTTCACCGCATTGCCGTACACCCGCCCGGCCAGCCAGACCAGGGCCCCGATCAGCGCGAGCGTCAGCGCCATCGCGACCACCACCTGCCACCCCGCCACGCTGCCGATCCCGATCACCATCGGCATCAGGACCGGCGCGAACAGCGGAATCATCGCCAGCGCCAGGATAAGGCCGCTGTCCGGCGACCCCGGAAGCACCGAGATGCCCAGCACGTACGGGACGATGATCAATAAGATCATCGGCGCCGTGACCCCGCCGGCGTCCTCCTGCCGGGACACCAGCGCCCCGGCGGCCGCGAACAGCAGCGCATACACGGCGAACCCGAGCAGGTACCACAGCAGCGCCAGCGCGACCGATCCGATCGCGATCCCGGCTGGGATGTCGAGCTGCCCGGTCGCCAGGCCCAACGACACGCCGATCACCCCGATCAGCGTCAACTGACCGAGAGCCACGGCGCCGATCCCGATAACCTTGCCGGCCATCAGCTGCCACGGGCGCACCGTCGCCAGCAGCAGCTCCACCACCCGGCTGGTCTTCTCCTCGATCACCCCCTGCGCCACGGCCGGGCCGAAGATCAGCAGAGACAGGTAAATCAGCCCGCCGGAGAACAGGCCGAGCAGCAGCCGGGCCCCGTCCCGTTCCGAGGCCGGCCGCAGGGCGCTGACCTGGACCGTGGCCGCGGACACGGCTCGCCCCACGACGGCCGGATCACCACCGAGCCCCACGACCTGGCGCTCGAGCGCGACCTGCCGGGCGGCGAGACTCAACACCGACGCCAGCCGGTCGCCGAGCTCCTTCTTGACGACCACCCGGTAGACGGCGTTCCCCGCCGCGCCAGAGGCCGCAACCACGCGGACGAACGCGTCGACGTCACCGTCGAGCACGGCCCGCTCGCCGGCCGCCCGATCCGCCACCGCACGAACCTCGACGTCCTCGCCCAGCGACCGGGCCGCAGCCTCGACCGTCGCCGCCTGCCGGGAGTCGACCGCGGTCAACGCGATCCGGCTCGCCGACGAGCCGCCGGTCAGGGACATCAGCACCACCATGGCGCCGATCCCGAGGACGAACAGCCCCGTGGTGATCTGGAAGGCCCGCGACCTGGTCCTCGTCACGATCTCCCGCCGGGCGATCAGCCGGATCACCCGGCCCGACCCCTGCGCCGCGTCATCCGGCCCCCGCACGCTCACGCCGCGTTCTCCGGGAACGCCCCACTCCCCGGCTGCTGCCCGGCCTGCACGACGACGTTACGGAACAGCTCGGTCAGCGACGGCCGGCGACGACGGAACTCCCGCACCGGGCCCGTGGCCAGCGCTGCGCGCAGCACCGCCTGGTCGTCGGCACCCGCGGCGAGGCCCAGCACCGTCCGCGGCCCGTCCCGGTGACGCACGACGACCCCCGGTATCCCGTCGGCCCAGCCCGGCGGCGCCGTCGGCGCGTCCACCACCACCTGCAGATCACCGCCCGCGCGCAACTCGTCGACCGAACCGCAGGCGACTATCCGGCCCGCCCGCACGATCCCGACCCGGTCGCACAACCGCTCGACGAGATCGAGCTGATGGCTGGAGAACATCACCGGAACCCCGGCGGCGCGACGCTCCCGCAGCACCTCGCTCATCACATCGACGGCCACCGGGTCCAATCCGGAGAACGGCTCGTCGAGTATCAGGACGACCGGATCGTGCACGAGCGCGGCGGCCAGCTGCACCCGCTGCTGGTTACCGAGGCTGAGCTTCTGCACCTCGTCGTCCAACCGGCTGGACACCCCCAGCCGCTCGGTCCACCGCGCCACTGCGCGACGGGCCGCCGCCAACCCCATTCCGTGCAGTTGCGCGAGGTAGACGAGCTGCTCACCCACCCGCATCCGCGGGTACAGGCCGCGCTCCTCCGGCATGTAGCCGATCCGGCGGCGGGTACGCAACGTCAGCGGAACGCCGTCATAACGCACGACCCCGGAATCCGCCGCGAGCACCCCGAGGGCGATACGCATCGCCGTCGTCTTCCCGGCACCGTTGCTGCCGACGAACCCGAACAGCTCGCCGGCCCGCACCTCGAACGTCATCGACTCCAACGCGACGACGTCGCCGTACCGTTTCGACACCCCGTCGATCTCGAGCCGTCCGTCGCCCACCTGCACCACCTTTCCACTCCACGGCGTTCCGGGTAACGGTCAACCGTTGCCCCTGCCACGGGCTTCTCCGGCAAGGAGATTCTCTCCACCAGATGCTATTGGCGGTGGTTTTCATGATTGATTTTATACGGTGCGACGATGTCAACACCGTTGATTATCAGGGTGCGCCCGGAGGAACGAACGGCAGGCCGGCGGGTGTGCCCTCGGCGAGCAGGCGGCGCAGGGCGCCGGTGTCGAGATGGTCGGCAACGAGGTCACCGAGGGCGTCGAGGCGGCGCTGCCGGACATCGGCGAAACGCGTGAACGCCGGGACGAACGAACGCCCCGCGGCCGTGGCCACGTCGGCGAGATAGGCGCGACGGAACGCGTCGTTCTCCAGCACTCCGTGCCAGCTCGTGCCGGCGACCGCGCCGACGCGCACCCCGTCCGCGGCGAACGGGGCGCCGTCCGGATGGTCCTCGACGGTCAGCCGCCCGTGCCGGATCTCATAGCCGGTCAGCGGCCGGCCGGCGGCATCGGTGGCCGCGCGGCGACCGAGCAGCTTCACCGGGTCGAACGTGGTGATGACCGGGAGCAGGCCGAGACCCTCGACCTCACCCGCACCCGATTCGACGTCGTCACGGATGCGACGGCCGAGCATCTGGTAGCCGCCACAGATACCCAGCACCGGGCGGGCGGCGGCGGCGCGCTCGGCGAGGGTCGCGGCGAGACCGCGGCGACGCAGCCAGCGCAGGTCCTCGACGGTGGAACGGGTGCCCGGCAGAATCACGAGGTCGGCGTCGACGAGCTCGTCCGATCGGGTGGCCAGGCGCACCGCGACCCCGGGCTCGGCGCGCAACGCGTCGATGTCGGTCACGTTCGACAGCCGGGGCAGCCGGATGACGGCGACCCGCAGCACCTCCCGCCGACCGGCGTGCGACCCGACTGCTGTCCCGGGCCCGGGGGAAGGCTCGGCATCGGGCTGGGGCTCGGCATCGGGGAAGGCGGCGAGGTCGAGGGAGTCCTCGACGTCCAGCCACAACCCCGCCTTCCGGGGGACGACGCCGTGCACCGGCCGGCCGGTGAGCCGTTCGATCTGGCGCAGCCCGGGTTCGAGCAGCCGGGCGTCGCCACGGAACCGATTGATCACCCAGCCGGCGACCAACGCCTGGTCGGCCGCATCGAGCAGGGCCAGCGTGCCGAACAGGGCGGCGAAGACCCCGCCCTTGTCGATGTCGCCGACCACTATCACCGGCAGGTTCGCGGCGCGCGCCAGGCCCATGTTGGCGATGTCGGTCGAGCGCAGGTTGATCTCCGCCGGGGAACCGGCCCCCTCGCAGATCACCGCGTCGAACCGGCCGCGCAGGTCGTCCAGGCACTCCAGGACGATCGCGGCCAGCCGTTCCTTGTACGGGCGGTAGCCGAGCGCGTCGACCTCGGCGACCGGGCGGCCCAGCACGACAAGCTGGCTGTGCCGCTGACCCCCCGGTTTGAGCAGCACCGGGTTCATCGCTGCCTCCGGTTCCACACCGGCCGCCACTGCCTGCATCGCCTGGGCCCGGCCGATCTCCGCACCGTCGGCGGTGACCGCTGAGTTCAACGCCATGTTCTGCGCCTTGAACGGGGCGACCCGCACCCCCTCCCGCGCCAGCCACCGGCAGATCCCCGCGGTCAGCACACTCTTGCCGGCGTCCGACGCGGTCCCGGCGACCAACAGTCCCCCGCTCACCGGCCGCGCTCCCTCCCCCCGAATCCAGAGCGTCCGGATCCGGTACCGAGGCCGAGGCCCACCCGCGAGGTCAGGACGGAGGCGACCAGCCGCGCCACCGGAACCGCCGCCGTCAGCGCGACACACACCACGCTCACCGCCGCGGACAACCGGGCCGCGGCAGCGACGTCCGCGCCCTGCGGCCGCCGGCCGAACCCGAGCTCCGGCCGGTGCTCGACGCGGTAGGGGTAGCGCAGCTCTCCCCCGAGCCGCAGCCCCAGCGCCCCGGCGAACGCGGCTTCCACCATCCCGGCGTTGGGGCTGGGATGCGACCGGCCGTCCCGGCGCATGACCCAGTACGCGTCGACCGCCGAACCGCCGACGACCGGGGCGCACGCGCAGGTCACCAGCGCGCACACCCGCGCCGGGAGCAGGTTCGCCAGATCGTCGAGGCGCGCCGCCGCCCAGCCGAAGCGTTCGTACCGGGGGCTGTGGTGCCCGATCATCGCGTCGAGGGTGTTGATCGCCCGGTAGGTGACCAGGCCGGGCAGTCCGGCGAGCGCCCCCCACCACAGTGGGGCGACCAGCGCGTCGGAGGTGTTCTCGGCGATGGACTCAATCGCGCCGCGGGCGATCCCGGCGGCGTCCAGCGACGCCGGGTCGCGTCCGCAC
>NZ_CDWRCM010000175.1:8536-9897 GCF_977927585.1 Frankia sp. CcWB2
CGGCGACGGCGGGCACGGCGACCGCGGCGAGCAGCACCGCGGTGTGCAGCGATCCGGCCGCCCGGCCGTCCCGGTAGAGCCGGTTCTCCAGCCGGGACGCGGCCCGCCCGAACCCGGCGACCGGATGCAGCCGCGCCGGGTCGGCGAGCAGCCCGTCCAGCACGGCGCCGAGGACCAGACCGAGCGCGCGCACCGCGCGGGAAGGGACCATGGCACGGGAAGGGACCATGGCTCAGACGCTCATCGCGTAAGCGACGACCCCGCGCCGGACGGCGTCCATCGCCGCCCGGGCGGTCCGGCGCACCCGCGCGCCGTCCGGCGCACCCGGCGCACCCGGGTCCGGCTGCACCATCGGGGCGACCTGCGCGATCTGGTCAAGGATGTCGATGAGCTGGCGCATCCACCGGACGAAGTCGCCGGCGGTCAGTTCCACGGAGCTGTCGGTCAGCACCCGTTCCAACGCGCGGCCCGCGGCCCAGTCGTGCGCGACGGCGACGAATCCGAGCTCGGGCGGGCGCAGGAACGCGAGCCGGTGGGCCTGCTCGGCCTCGGCGAGCCGCTCCGACAGCCGGACCATCTCAGCGAGGCAGTCGCGCAGCGCCGGGACGCCGGCGTCGTCGCCGCGCGGCTCGAACACCAGCGTGGACACGGCGGCGGCCAGCGCCGGCGGGGTGAGATCGTCCCAGATGCCGGCGCGCAGGCATTCGGCGACGAGCAGGTCCTGCTCCGAGTAGATGCGCGCGAGCACCCGCCCGGCGGCGGTGACGCTGTCCCCGTCCAGGTAGCCGAGGTCCTCGAGCGCGGCACGGACCCGGTCGAACGTCTTCGCGACCGTGTTCGTCCGGCCCTCCACCTTCCGCGAGATCGCGGCGGTCTCCTTGACCAGCCGGTTGACCTGCTCGGCGGAACGCAGGTGCTCCTCGCGGCGCGGGCAGTCGTGCACCGGATGGGCGCGCAGGGCCCGACGCAGCCGGGCGAGCTCGGCGTCGTCCGCCGCGGCCGAACGGACCCTGGCCCGCCGGCCCGGAGGGGCATCGGGGTTAACGTCGGCGGCGCGCAGGGAGGAGGCCAGATCCCGGCGCGACTGCGGCGAGCGCGGGTTGAACGACCGCGGCACCCGGACCCGGCCGAGCGGTTCGACGGCGACCGGGAAGTCAGTCAGGGACAGCCTGCGGACCTGCCTGTCCGCGGTGAGCACCACCGGCCGCGGGCCGTCGGCGGCGCTCGCGGCGGCGTCGGCGTCGAGCACGACGGCGAGCCCGCTGCGCCGCCCGGCGGGCACCCGCACGATGTCCCCGGTCCGCAGCCGGGCGAGCGCCGCCGCGGATTCGGCCCGCCGGCGCGCGGAACCCTCCCGCGAC
>NZ_CDWRCM010000176.1:0-3220 GCF_977927585.1 Frankia sp. CcWB2
GGTGAGCCGTCCGACGAGGAACGCCGCCAGGTCGGCCAGGTTTGCCAGACTCCCGTCCGTCACCGCGGCTTCGACACCGCCCGAGTGGGCGTGACCTCCCGTGGGCATCCGGCCGTCCGCGAGGACCAGCAGCGTCGCCCGCCGTCCGGATCGCCCGGTCGGACCAGCCTCGTCCCCGGTCCCGCCGTCCCGTGCGATATCGCCCTCACCTGCGATATCGCTGTCACACGAGGCTCCGCCGTCATGACCGGGTGTCGTGTGGTCGAAGTCCATCCGTCGTTCGGACGACAAGTCCGTCATGCTGCCCACCCCGGTGTGGAAGAGTTCGCCGCCGGCGGTCGATGCCGGATCACGCGAGCGCCGAATCATGCGAGCAAGGCCGGCGATGGCATCCCGTTCCGCGGGAGCCCTTCGGCGGACCCCGAAAGCGGATCCCGAAAGAGGTGGGAGATGCCTGGATCATGGTCTGGATCACGGTCGAGACGCGGACGCCTACGCGCCCGCGTGACCGGTGTGACGCTGGTGGCGGTCGCACTGTCTCCCGTTCTGACCTCCTGCGGCCAGGACCGGCCGCCCAAGCCCCGCTGCCAGGCCGGCTACTACGCCGAATGGGACAACGACGACCACGAGTGGGAGTGCGAACGCTCCGGATCCCACAGCAGGAGCGATCATAAGGACAGCCGCCGTCAGAACAGGAAGTAGCGCTGGGCCATCGGGAGTTCGCTCACCGGATCCGCCTCGATCGCCTCACCGTCCACCGTGACGGTGAACGTGTCCGGGTCCACCCGGATGTCCGGTGTCGCGGTGTTCTCGGGAAGATCCGCCTTGCCGCGGCGGCGCACATCCGCGACCGGCACCACCGAGGTGGCGAGCCCCAGCCGTCCAGGCAGCCCGTCCTCGATCGCCGCCGGGGCGACGAAGGCCAACGACGACGCGGCGGCCGGACCACGGGCGGCTCCCCACATCGGTCGGGGCAGCACCGGCTGCGGGGTCGGGATGGAGGCGTTCGCATCGCCCATCGCGGCCCAGGCGATGAACCCGCCCTTGAGGACCAGTGACGGCCGCACCCCGAAGAACGCTGGATCGTACAGCACCAGGTCGGCGAGCTTGCCGGGCTCCACCGAGCCGATCTCTGCGTCCAGGCCGTGCGCCACCGCCGGGCAGATCGTGTACTTGGCGATGTAGCGCCGGGCCCGGGCGTTGTCGGCCCGATCGTCGCCGGCCAGGGACCCGCGCCGGAGCTTCATCACATGCGCGGTCTGCCAGGTACGCAGGACGACCTCGCCGATCCGGCCCATCGCCTGCGAGTCCGAACCGATCATCGAGATCGCGCCCAGGTCGTGCAGGATGTCCTCGGCGGCGATCGTCGACGGCCGGATCCGGCTCTCGGCGAAGGCCAGGTCCTCGGGCACGCTGGGGTTGAGATGGTGACAGACCATCAGCATGTCGAGGTGCTCGTCGAGGGTGTTGACGGTGTGCGGGCGGGTCGGATTCGTCGATGACGGCAGCACGTTGCCGGCGGCCGCGACCGTGATGATGTCCGGGGCGTGCCCGCCGCCGGCCCCCTCGGTGTGGTAAGCATGGATCGCCCGGCCGGCGATGGCGGCCAGCGTGTCCTCGACGAAGCCGGCCTCGTTCAGGGTGTCGGAGTGCAGCGCAACCTGGACGCCGGCGGCGTCGGCGACCCGCAGGCAGGCGTCGATCGCGGCCGGCGTCGTCCCCCAGTCCTCGTGCAGCTTGAAGCCGGCCGCCCCGGCGCGCAGCTGTTCCCACATCGACTCGTCGCTGACCGTGTTGCCCTTGCCGAGCAGGACGACGTTGACCGGCCAGTCGTCCAGCGCGGACAGCATCCGCGTCAGGTTCCAGGATCCGGGCGTCACCGTCGTCGCCTTCGTGCCCTCGGCCGGGCCGGTGCCGCCGCCGATCAGCGTGGTGATGCCGGCGCCCAGCGCCTCCGGAACCTGCTGTGGGCAGATCAGATGGACGTGGCAGTCCACCGCGCCGGCGGTGAGGATCTTTCCGTTACCGGCGATGATCTCGGTGCCGGGCCCGATCACCAGGTCGGGATGGACGCCGTCCATCGTGTCCGGGTTGCCGGCCTTACCCAGCGCGACGATCCGGCCGTCGCGGATCCCGACGTCGGCCTTGACCACACCCCAGTGGTCGAGAACGACGGCACCGGTGATGACGAGGTCGGGCGCACCCTCGGCGCGGGTCGCCAGGGACTGTCCCATCGACTCACGGATGACCTTGCCACCCCCGAAGACGGCCTCGTCGCCGGTCCCGGTGCCCGCCGGCCCGCGGCTGCGGTCCTCTGTCACCTCGATGAACAGGTCGGTGTCCGCGAGCCGGATACGGTCGCCGGCCGTGGGGCCGTACAGCGCCGCGTAGCGGGGGCGGTCGAGTCGGCTCACGAACCCTCTCCCTGAAAGCCCGGTATGTCCTCGATCGTCGCGGTGTCCGCAATCCGGGTGCCGCTCGCGGCGTCCAACGGGCCGGCCGATTCCGGCCGCAGGCCCGGCACGACCCGGGTGCCGGCCAGCGGCACCAGCTCGATCTCGCGTTCCACGCCGGGCTCGAAGCGGACCGCGGTGCCGGCGGGCACCGCGAGCCGGTGGCCCCAGGCACTCGCCCGGTCGAAGTCGAGAGCGGGGTTCGCCGCGGCGAAGTGGTAGTGCGAGCCGACCTGCACCGGCCGGTCGCCCGTGTTACGGACCAGCACCGTGCGTACCGGGCGTCCGGCGTTGATCTCGACGGGATCGTCGCCGGTCAGGATCTCCCCGGGGATCACGGGATCGGCCGGTGGACGGTGACCAGCTTGGTGCCGTCCGGGAAGGTGGCTTCGACCTGCACCTCGCCGAGCATTTCCGGCACGCCCTCCATGACGTCATCCCGGGTGAGCACGGTTCGCCCGGCGCTCATCAGGTCCGCGGCGCTGCGACCGTCCCGCGCGCCCTCCAGCAGGAACGAGGTGATGATTGCGGTCGCTTCGGGATGGTTCAGCCGCAGCCCACGGGCTCGCCGTTCACGGGCGAGCCCGGCCGCCACATGGATCAGCAGTCGTTCCTGTTCATGGGGGCTCAGCAGCACGGATGCGAAGCCTAGCAGGCCGGGGAATGCCGTCGGCCCGGTTCGGTTCGGCGCGGTCCACGACATGCCGGTGACGCTCCGGCCCCGATGCTCGTCGGGCATATCGGGGTGCAATGGGGACGTAATGAAG
>NZ_CDWRCM010000176.1:3747-5499 GCF_977927585.1 Frankia sp. CcWB2
TGTGACGGTCAGGTGAACGGCGACACTCCCGAAACCCAAGAAAAGTTTCGTCCAGGTTTCCGTCCCGACATTGCCGGGGACGCCGCGGGAGTGTGGTTCCGTCAACAGCAAGAATGGAGTTACTGGTAATTCACCCGGGCGCGATGGGACCGGTACGCCTTCTTTCTAACGTCCGGGGAACCGCTCGGGCCGGTCGGACCGAGCGGCAGGTGGGGGTGCGCCCGGGATGAGGCTGACAGGGGTTCGGTTGCTCGCACTGGTCTTCGGGCGGGGCCGTGCCGCGGTCGGCATGATCGCCGGGATCGCCGTGTTCTTCCCGTCTCTGGTCAACATGGTGTTCCACCTGCGTTACCGGCCGGTTCCGGCGCATGGCGGGTAATGACACGTGGCAAACAACAATCACGCCATCGCCGCCCTCCCGGCGGGCGGTGCTGGTCCGCCGGCTCCGGGGGCACCCGGCTTGTTCTGGAGTAAAGGAAGTAATGGGGGTGATTTCGCCGTTGGTCATACGTGATCCCCTTCCGGGCGTGCCGCCATCGGGTGCAGCCTCGGTGCTGACCGGCAGACGAGAGGCCGCCATGAACGCCGAACGCTCCAGTCGGGGACTCCGGCTGATGACGGTGTCCGGACGGGCGCCCCAGCCGACCGTCTCCTCTGCCACGCCCCACCGATCGGCGTCTGCCACGCCCCACCGATCGGCGACCCCGGCCCGCACGGCGGCGTCGAACACGACCTCCTCCACCACCGCTCCCGCGGCCGACCCGCGTGATCCGGCGGCGGCTACTGGTCCGACCGGGCAGGTACCCGTGGTCGGCGCGGACCTGCTGCGTCCGTCCGAGGCACAGCTCGCTCGACTGCGTCGGGTGGCCGCGGGTGAGGAGGAGGCCGACCTCGTCGTACGCGGTGGGCTTGTCGTCGCCGTCCACAGCGGTGCCGTGGCCGCGCGGGACATCCTGATCGTGGGGTGCTACATTGCCGCAGTCACGAAGCCGGGAACGTTGGCGGGTCGGCGCTCGCTCGACGCCGCCGGCAGATTCGTCCTGCCGGCCTATGTCGACGCCGGCCTGCGCGTCGAGGAGACGCTGCTCACTCCGGGAGAACTGGCTCGCCTGATCGTCCCGCGGGGAACCGCCACCCTGGTGACCGACCCGGCCGTCCTGGTCGCGCTGGGCGGTCTGCGCGGTGTGGATCTGGTGACGGGATCCTCGACCCCGTTGCGGGTGCTGGTCCGAGCGGGGCAGGTTCCCGGGACCGGGACGCCCGCCGCCCCGGTCGTCGAGGTGCCTCCGATACCGCCCGCCTCCGCGCTGACCGCGCTGTCCTCAGGTAGGGGCGGCGCCCGTCAAGTCGTCCGCCACGGAGGCCGGCGGTCTGCTGCGGGCGGCCGACAGCGGGGCCGAGCCGGTCCGGGGCAGGGCCAGATCGGTCGCGGAGCTCGCCACGATCGGGCATCTCGATCACGACGTGCGACTTGCGGTCGGTCGGGGGATGGGCCAGATCGACGCCATCCGGCGGTTCTCCCTGCTCCCCGCCCGCAGGCACGATCTGGAACCCACCCTGGGGTCGATCGCGCCCACCCGCTTCGCCGATCTCCAGGTCGTCTCCTCCCTGGCCGGAACCGCGCCGCCCGACGTGGTGGTGGCGGGTGGCCGGATCGCCGCGGAATGCGGCCGACCCCTGTTCGACAACCTCGACATCTCGCCCGCCTGGACCACCGGCCGGACACGACTCCCGGCGAACCTGCACGCCGGC
>NZ_CDWRCM010000176.1:5718-9762 GCF_977927585.1 Frankia sp. CcWB2
CCTTCACATCACCCGGCCTGCGACGGTCCCACCGGCAAGATGCCAGTGTGGTCGTGGTGAGCGTCGATCCCCCTCGCGACCCGGGGACGGCGCCGCCCGTCGGTGGACCAGCGCGGGCGTTGCGGATGACCGGGACGGGCCAGGTCTCCGGCCTCTCCCGCCCGCGTGGGCTCCGTACCGTGCGGGTGGAACCCACCCTGCGGGACGGCTGGGCGGTGGCCGATCCGTCCCGGGACCTTCTCAAGATCGCAATTTTCGGTCGGGACGGCTCCTCGGACGAGATCGACGTCGGGATGCTCCGCGGGTGCGGGCTGACCCGGGGCGCGCTCGCGGTCACGACGGCGGAGCCGCCGGGGCATCTGATCGTCGTCGGGGCACGGGACGACGACATGGTGACCGCCGCCCGGGCCATCGAGGGCATGGGCGGGGGCTATGTGGTGGTCGACCAGGGCTGGGTGCGGGCGGCGTGCGCGCTGCCCCTACTCGGGGTGATGAGTGACGCGCCCTGGGAGGCGGTGCTGGGAGAGCTGGCCGCGGTGGACACGGCCGCAGCCGATCTCGGCTGCCGGCTGCCGTTCCCGCTGCGCACGCTGGCCGGATGGGGCTGCGCCCTCTACACCCGGCCCTGACATGTCCACCTCAAACCTGTCGCCTCCCTCTCCGCAGTTCGTGCCAGCATCGGTAAGGTAACTCTGGGTGATGGTGGGGGTGTCGGCCTGGGTCGGTGCGGGTGGAAGCTGGCGATAACGCAGGTGAGATAGCGCAGGTGAGGTGATGAACGCCGCCGCCAAGCAAGATCAGAACTACGTCACTGAGCGTCCGTCTCGATGAACATCCACGTAACCTTCCGCCGTTATGGTCGGTTCTCATGCAGCGTTCGTCCGCCTGCCTGCCCGACCCCCGGGCCGCCGGCCGGCTTCCCGCGTCGTCCCCTCCCGTGCTTCCTTCCACTGGTCGGACCACTGGTCGGATCGGGCGGGGGAGGCCGCTGTGACGACTAGCGGTGCGACGGCCGTCATGTTCCGTCCACGCACGGTAGGGGAGGCAGTGGAGATGCTGGCCACCGCCCGTGACGCCGGCAGGGCGGTCGATCTGCTGGGCGGCGGCACCGATCTCGTCCCCGCTCTCCGGTCCGGCGAGCGTCGGCCGGGAGCGGTGGTCGCCCTGCGCCGGGTTCTGGAACTGCGGGTCCGCGGCGCCGGGGCGGATTCGCTCACCGTCGGTGCGGGCGTGACTTACACCGATCTCGCGGGCTGGTCACTGTCGCCTGGCCTCGCCCTCGCCGCCCGAGTGGTCGGTTCCGCGCAGGTCCGCAACCTCGGCACGGTCGATGGCGCGCTGGGCTCGGCACGTCCCACCGGCGACCTGCTCACCTTCCTCACCGCCGCGGACGCCGAGATCCTCGTGGCCTCGCCGCGCGGACCCGGCCGGATGACGCTGCCCGCGTTCCTCGCCGACGGGCTCGCCCCCGACGCCCTGGTCACCGCGGTAAGGCTGCCGCGGCCGGCCGGACCGCAGAGCTATCTCAAGATCGGGGGCAGGCAGGCCGCCTACCAAGCGTTGGTGTCGTGCGCCGTCCTCGTCGACCGGATGCGCCATCGACTGGCCTGCGCGATCGGGGGGGGTCGGCTGCCGATCCGGATAACCGTCGCCGAGCGGTTCGCACACGACGAGGTGGACTGGTCCGCAGGGGCTGCGTCCTCGTCGGCGGCCCGCCGGTTCGGTGAGCTGGTGAGCGAAGCGGTCTGGCGGGCCGGGCCGGAGCTCGCGGCGGGTCCGCGGGTCTCCGCCGACTACCGCCGGCATGCTGCCGGCGTGCTGGCCGCCCGGGCGTTCACCCGATGCCTGGATGCCGCGGGGGCGCCGGTGGACCCTGGAGCCGGGCAGGACGCCCGGCCATGACCGCCCGTTTCGCGGGGGAGGTCCCGGCCGGACCGCCGGCCGGGTCGTCCTGGCCGGACGACGGTGTCGTCGCGCCGTATCACCTCCATGTCGACGGCTTCCTGCACACGGTGGCCGGCGCCTGGATCGGGGACTCCCTGCTCACCGTCCTGCGGGACGTCATCGGGGTGACCTCGGTGAAGGACGCGTGCGAGCAGGGGCGCTGCGGTGCCTGCTCCGTTCTCCTGGACGGCCGGTTGGTGGCGTCCTGCACGGTGCTCGCCGCGGACGCCGACGACGCCCAGGTGATCACCGTTACCGGTCTGAGGACGGCGGGACCCGCCAGGGCCGTGCGGGCGGCGTTCCTCGAGGAGGGCGCCGTGCAGTGCGGCTTCTGCACCCCAGGGTTCGTGGTCGCGGTGACGGACCTGCTCACCCGGCGGCCGGATGCGGACGAGGAGGAGACCAGGGAATCGTTGGCCGGCAACATCTGCCGGTGCACCGGTTACGGCCGGATACTCGCTGCCATCAGAACAGTGCAGGCTGAGCGGGGCACCCTGCCTTCGGGGGATACACCTGCTCCGCCCCACCGGGGGGTGGGCCGATGAGTCCGGGGATCGGTCGTCCGGTGCGTCGTCCGGACGGGCCGGACAAGGTGACCGGTAGCTTCTCCTACGTTGGTGATCTGCGTGTTCCGGGGATGGTGCATGCCCGCACCCTGCGATCGCCCCATGCCCGGGCGCGGATCCGGCGCGTCGACGTCGACGCCGCGCGCCGGCTGCCCGGCGTCGTGGGGGTGGTGACCGCCGCCGATGTCCCCGGCACGGCCACCTACGGGCTGATCGTCGCCGACCAGCCGGTGTTCGCCGCGACCGAGGTCCGGTACGCGGGGGAACCGGTCGCCGCCGTGGCTGCGGTCGACGTCCGGACCGCGCGCCGGGCGCTCGCCGCGATCGAGGTGGACTACGAGCCGCTGGCACCTTCGACCGACCCCGACCGGGTATGGCAGCCGGATGCCGAGCCGCTGCATCCGGCGGGCAACCTGTACCGCGAGATCGAGCTGCGCCACGGCGATCCCGACGCGCTCGGCCCGGTGGTGGTCGAGGACCACTACCTCGTCGGGATGCAGGACCAGGCGTTTCTCGCTCCCGAGGCGGCCCTGGCGATGCCGGCCGCCGATGGTGGAGTGGACATGCGGGTGGCGACCCAGTGGCTGCATTCGGACCGGGAGCAGATCGCGGCCTGCCTCGGTCTCCCGGAGGAGCTCGTCCGGCTCGCCCTGGCCGGTGTGGGGGGTGCCTTCGGCGGCCGGGAGGACGTCACCCTTCAGATCCACGGCGCCCTGCTCGCCCGGGCTACGGGGCTTCCGGTGCGGATCGCCTACGACCGGGTCGAGTCCTTCCTGGGCCATCCGCACCGGCATCCGGCCCGGATGTGGTTCCAGCACAGCGCCACCGCCGACGGGAACCTGGTCAGCGTGCGGGCGCGGCTGGTGCTGGACGGCGGTGCCTACGCGTCGTCCTCGCCGGCGGCGCTGGCGAACGCGGTCACCCATGCCGCGGGTCCGTACCGGGTCCCGAACGCCCACCTGCACGGAGTCGTCGTGCGGACCAACAACCCCCCGTGCGGCGCCATGCGGGGGTTCGGGGTGCCGCAGGTGACCATCGGTCACGAGGCCCAGATGGATCGGCTGGCCGACGCCCTCGGCATGGATCCGGTGGGCCTGCGCGTCCGCAATGCCGTCCGACCGGGGGATGTGCTGCCCACCGGTCAGGTGATGGGCGCACCGCTGCCGGCGCGGGAGGTCATCGAGGCGGTGGCCTCGCGTCCGCTTCCGCCGGCGATGCCGGCGAATGTCGCGGTGACCGCGTTGCCCGGCGGCCGACCGGCCGCGGCCGAACCGGGCCGGGTCCGTCGGGGGGTCGGCTACGCCCTGGCCTACAAGAACCTGCTCTTCTCGGAGGGCATGGACGACTCCTCCGTCGCCCGTGCCCGCCTGGAGTTGGCTGAGGACGGAACGGTGCGGGCCCGGCTGCACAGCGCGTGTGCCGAGGTGGGCCAGGGATTCGTGACGATCGCGGGGCAGATCGCCGGATCTGTCGCTGCTCTTGTGATCGAACTGGCCCTCTCATGATCGTCTATTGGTGTCGTGCTGCGATGATC
>NZ_CDWRCM010000177.1:0-5739 GCF_977927585.1 Frankia sp. CcWB2
GATCACCGGCGGGCCAGAAGAATCACAAGATCAGCGACAGATCCAGACCCGATTCACGTCCGGCGCGACACCGGTCTGGGCCAGCAGCCGGTCGAGGTGGGTCGTCTTGAAGTTCGACACCCCGATCGCGCGTACCTGGCCGTCCTTCAGCAGCTCGTCGAGCCCCTTCCAGGCCTCGACGTACCGATCCCGCCACGGGTTCGGCCAGTGGATGAGGAGCAGATCGAGGTAGTCCAGCCCCATCCGGCGGGTGCTCTCCACCGCGGCCCTGCGCACGCCGCGGACGCTGTGTGAGCGTTTGTTGAACTTCGTGGTGACGAACAGCTCCTCGCGGGGCACGCTGACGGCGCGTAGCCCGGCGCCGACCCCCTTCTCGTTGCCGTAGTTGTGCGCGGTGTCGATCAACCGGTAGCCCAGCCCGAGCGCCTGTTCCACCACCCCCTGGACCTCCCGGTCGTTCAGCGGCCAGGTTCCGAGCCCGAGCCTGGGCATCCGGGCACCGTGCGCGAGCGGGACGGTGGGGACAGGCGAAAGCGCCACGGGCGTAGGACCTCTCTGGTACGAAGAGATGCCGGGCGGCCGACCGGATCCGCGCTCCGGCCGGCCTCCGGGCATCCGGGCGACCCGGCCGCGATGGATGTGGTACCCACGTCGGCGAGCGAGACCCGGGGAAACGGGTCCGAAGACCCGGAGGGCAGACTGCCAGTATGAGCACCGCCAGGGACGACAGACTCGCGGTACGGCTACCCCAGGACGAAGCCGAGATCATCCGCTCGGCCGCGGAGGGTGAGGGCCTGTCCCTTGAGGACTTCGCCGTCGAGGCCATGAAGCGATACGCGCGAGAGGTTCTCGCCGACCGCCGCCTGTTCCGCGTCCCGGATGCCGACTGGAGCAAGCTCGAGGCGCTGCTCGACACGCCGCCGCCGGACTCCCCCCGGCTGCGCCGGCTCCTCGACGAGGAACCGGGCTCGGAGCAGCCGGAGTAGCCGGAGCACCCCGCCACCTCTGCCCGCCTCCCGGTCGGCCGACCAGCCGGCCAGTCGACCGGCGGTCCCGACCCGGTCCGACGCGGTCCCAAGAAAGGATCCTACGCAGTGCCCCTCGCCAAGCCCGCGGCCCTGTCCGAGGGCCCGGACCGGCTCACCTTCAACAGCGGTGACGACCTGCTCGACGGCTGGCTGCGCCACCACGCCCTCGAACACCAGCAGGACCGGACGACGAACACGTTCGTGATCGTCGGTGGTACCCGGATCGCCGGCTACTACTGCCTGGCCACCGCCGCCCTGGAACGGATCCCCGGTTCACGCCGGTGGTCGCGCCGGTCCACCGAACCCGTTCCGGCGATGTTCGTGGGGCGGCTCGCGGTCGATGTCCGCTACCAGGGCCGCGGGGTCGGCGCCCAACTCGTGCGGGACGCCGTGATGCGGTCACTGACCGTCCATCGCATGGTCGGAGTGCCGCTCCTGCTCGCCCACGCGATACGGCAACCCGGCCGGGCGTTCTACCGCCATCTCGGCTTCCTCGGCACCCACGTCGACCCCTACCTGCTCGCGCTGCCGCTACACGGCGCCGCCGGCGGGGGCTGAGCGCCGCCGGCCCCCGCAGGCCCCCGCCGAGCGCCGCTGGCCCCCGCCGGCCGCCCGTCACCTACTCGTCGCCGAGCAGCACATCCAGGTTGACGCGCAGCAACCACTGATCGAGCTTGAACGGGGGGTACGGCCAGGGCAGGCCGTCGAGCACCAGCTGGTTCACCGGGAGCCACAGGCTGCGCCGGCGGGCGTCGACCGCGCCGCGGCGCACCCCGACATACCGGGTCGCGGGGCCCCGCAGCCTGCTCAGCCCCACGTCGATCGGCCGGTCGGTGCGGAAGGTCATCCGCGTGCCGCGCCCCGCCGGCCGCACGACCTGCACCAGGCCGTCGAGCCCGGCGAGCAGCACCGCGCCGGTGGCTGGATCGACGGTGATGCTGCACACCAGCCCACCCCGGTCGGTGCCCGCGATCAGGTAGTCGGGGCGGTTGGCGATGCCCCAGGTGTCGACCGGCCAGTTGCCCGTGGCGGGGGCCCGGGTCACCAGGCCGCGTTTCCCATCGATCTTCGGGTAGACGGCGAGGGTCTCCGCCCGCAGCCCGTCGGCCTTGGTGCGGGCCACGTACAAGGTGCCGTCCGTGCCGAACACGGCCGACTCCATCCGGGAGCCGTCCTGAACGGCGCGCACCGCCGTGCTCTTCGGGCTGATGGTGCCCCGCGACGCCGAGTAGGAGAACTCCTGCACGGGGAAGGGCTGGGCCCGGAAGTCCAGCCCGCGCACGTCACTGATCAGCACGAACCATTCGTCATCAGGTTCGCTGGTGGGATCGGCGACGACCTCCCGCGGGTTCACGACCAGCTCGAGGCCCAGCGGGCGGGCCTGCGGGTACTGCCAGTGCGCCCGCACCCGGCCGGCGAGGTCGACAACGAGCAGGGCGCCGTTGTCGGTGCCGCCGACCCCGGTCCCCAGGTACTGGGCGATGACCAGGTGCCCGCTGCGGGGCAGCCGGGCGATCGAGGACGGCCCGCGCGGTGAGCGCGGCTCCAGCGGCGCGAGCACCGGGAAGGCCAGCGCCGCCACGTACGGCGGGGCGGCGCTGGCGAGCTGAGCCGCTGTCCTGGATGCCGTCCGGTCGTAGGCCCACCGTCCGCCCAGGGAGTCCCGCCGGAGCTGACCGATGCTCGGCAACTCGCCGTCGACGGAGGTGTTCCAGCCGAAGAAGGGCATCAGCGAGACGAAGACCACCCGCTCGGTGCCGTCCGGGCCGGGCACGACGATCACGTCCGAGATGTCCCCGCCGCCTACACCATGGTAGTTCGGGTCGGCCCGGGGCAGGCTCGTCCGGCCCTTCGTTGAGGGGATCACCAGGCGGGTGAACCGTTCGGTGACCGGCTCGAAGATCTCGATCTCCATGCCCGTACCGGTCAGCTTCGCCTGGTCGTCGGTGAACGGAGTCGTCGCGAGGAAGACGGTACCGTCCGCGGCGACCGCGGACAGGAAGGCGGCCTGACCGGGGCCGAAGCCCCAGCCCGGCACCTCGGCGATCTCGATGGCCGACTGGTCGTCGAGGTTTCCGAAGGTGCCGGGTGCGCCATAGATGGTCAGCAGGTTCCTGGGCAGGCCCGCCACCGCCCCGGCCGGCATCGACGGGCCCACGGTGACCCCGCCGACCGGTGCCGAGGGTCGGCTCAGCGGCAGGTCACCGGAGGAGGTCGGACCCGAGGACGAGGAGAGCAGGCGCGCGGCGACGAGGGCGCCGGCGGACGTCGCGCCGAGGCCCACGGCCGTCGCGAGCAGGCGGCGGCGGGTGACGGCGAACGGCGAGCGCACCGACCCCGACGACCCCGACGACCCCGACGACCCGGGAGAACCGGGAGAACCGGGCTCACCGCCGTCCGCGTTCGGACGGGTCTGGGCTGGCATCAGCGGTGGCCTCTCCGCGCGGGGTGGGCTGGGACTCGTCGGGCAGAGGAACTCCTCACACCCGGGCCGGGACCCCCTCGCCGGGCTGGGGGTCGGGTAGTCCCACGCCCCCCGCCGGCCGCCGGTGCGTCTCGGCGGCCCGCGCCGCCCGGCGGTCGGTGTGATGCAGCTGGACCACGAGCAGGCCGACCGCGAGCGCGGTCACCGACTCGGCGGCGAGCGCGGCGGTGGCCGTGGCCATCGATCCGCCGCCGGCCGAGACGAGCGCCCCAGCCGTCGCCACGGTGGCGACGGCGAGCACGCCGACGACCCGGCGCACCCCGGCGCCGAGCAGGTACGTGGTGAACATCAGGGTGACGGCCAGCAGGGTCATGCTCAGCGCGAGCACCGACAGCGCGGAGGCGGCGTCGGTGAGATGCGCCCCGAAGACGAGTCCGATCAACCACTTGGCCGCGAACAGACCGAGCCCGGCGAGGAAGAGCCCGGGAGCGACGACGAAGACCAGCGCCACGACCAACGTGCCCCCGGCGGGGCGTCCCTCCTTGCGCCGTCGTGCCGCCTCGGGCAGCAGGAAGTTCGCGACCGCCAGCCCGATGAAGACCGGTACCTTGCAGGCCGTCGAGATCGCCGCGTAGCCGCCGACCCCGGAGGACCCCAGCCAGCCGACGATGACGACGTCCATATTCTGCAGCAGGGCGAGGGGGATCAGCGCGCCGAGGGCGACGGTGGTGTCGGCGATGACGCTGTGCCGGGCGCTGGCGCGCGGCGCCGGGATCGGCAGCGGAATCGGCCCGGTGGCCGGCGGTGTGCCGTCGTCAGGCAGCACGGTCGCCCCGCGCTGGGACACGGGCGGACGCGGCAGCCGCGGGGTGCGCGTGACGGCCCACCGGGCGTGCTCGGCGCCGACGACGACGCCGAGCACGATGCCCAGGCCCGCGCCGTTCACCCCGAGCCCGCCCAGCACGAGCACGATCACCAGGCCGATCCGGACGAAGCCCTCGACCACGAAGTTGACGGCGAGGCGCGGATAGGCCCCCCGGGCCTGCAGCAGGCCGCGTTCGACGCACAGCAGCGTCCACAGCGCGGCACCGATGGTCGCCTCGGCGATCGCGAGCGGATGCGGATAAGACATCAGCGCGGCCACCGGCCGGCACAGCACCACCGCGACGATCGCGGAGATCACGATGCCGACGCCGCAGGCGCCCCGCAGCCGCCGGATCCAGGACCACTGCTCGCGCCGGGTGCCCCCCGGCCCAGACGTCTCGTGCTGCACCACGGCGATCAGCAGCGCGTTACCCGCGACCGAGAGAATCAGGAAGATGCTGACCTGCACCGACACGGCGCCGTAGGAGTCCGGGTCCAGCGACCGGACGACGATCAGGTTCATCAGCAGGTTGCACCCGTTGACGAGCATGCCGGCGACGGCCAGCGCTGCCGGACCGGCCAGCAGGCCCGTCACAGCCTCACGCGAGGGCTTCGCCATCAGTCTCCCCACCGGGAACGGGACACGTCGAATCACCCACAGCGAAACACCGACCATGGTAAGTGGCCGACGATTTTCCGACATCGGTAGGTTGCAGGCGAACGTTGCAGACGAACATGGTAAGCCCTGGCGAGCGAAACGAAACGGAAGGAATGCCACCGGTGACGGGAAGCCTCAGCGTGACACCCCCGGAAGGGTCGACACACCGCGGAGGGTCCCGGGAGCGCCGGTACCTGCCCACCCTCGCCGGCCGGCACGTGGTGTTCCTCAACTGGCGGGACCGGGAGCATCCGCAGGCCGGCGGGGCGGAGCTGTTCTGCCAGTCGATCGCCGAACGGTTCGCCGCGGCCGGCGCCCGGGTCACCCTGCTGACCTCGCGGGCCACGGACGGTGAACGCCCGGGTCCGCCCGTCGCCGAGTCCGTCGGCGGCGTCGAGGTGCGCCGCGGGGGCGGCACCTTCGGCGTCTATCCGTCGGTGCTTGCCCGGCTGGCCAGCCTGGGGCGGGCCGGGCACCGCGTCGACGCCGTCGTCGACTGCCAGAACGGGATCCCGTTCTTCAGTCCCCTGGTGCTGCCGGCGAGCACCCCCGTCGTGCAGGTGCTCCACCACGTTCATCAGAAACAGTTCCCGTTGTACTTCCCCGGGCCGGTCGCCCGGGTCGGGCAGCTGCTGGAGGCGCCGGGCAGCCGGTGGGTCTACCGGCGCCGACCGGTGGTGGTCGTCTCCCCCTCGACCCGCGCCGAGGCCCGTGACATCCTCGGCCTGCCCGGCCCGCGCTTCCTGGTCCCCAACGGGGTGACC
>NZ_CDWRCM010000177.1:6006-9212 GCF_977927585.1 Frankia sp. CcWB2
CCTCGGCCGCCGGGGCTAGCTCGGCCGCCGGGGCCACCGCGTTCACGGGCCCGGCTGGCGGCGGGCCCGCAGGCTCGGATGGCGGCCCCGCGACGGCACCCACCATCGTGTGCGTCGGCCGGCTCGTGCCGCACAAGCGGCTCGACCTGCTCCTCGACGCGCTGCCCGCGCTGGTCGGGGCGCATCCCGGGCTCACCGTCCACATCATCGGCGACGGCCCGGACCGCGAACGCCTGACCGCCCGCGCGGTCGCCCTCGGGCTGACCACCCCAGATACGGTGACCACCACCGACCCGGGGGCCGCTCCGGGCTCGGGAGGCACGACCGACCGGGACGGTGACGCCGTGCGCTGGCACGGCTACACCGATGCCGCCACCCGCGACCGGCTGCTTTCCTCGGCCTGGCTGACGGTCAACCCCTCGCATGGTGAGGGCTGGGGGCTGTCGGTGCTGGAGGCCGCCGCCCTCGGGGTGCCCGCGGTGGCGTTCCGGGTCCCGGGGCTGCGCGACGCGGTCCGGGACGGGACGACGGGATGGCTGGTCGACGAGGGCGAGCCGCTGGAGAAGACCCTCGACGCGGCGCTATGGCTACTGGCCGAGCCGCCCGCGGCGGCCGAGCTGCGCGCGGCGGCCCGCGCCTGGGCGGCTGGGTTCACCTGGGACGCCAGCCCCGAGCTGCTGGCCCGGGTGGTCACCGCCGAGATCGACCGGCTGGCCGGACCGGCGGCGAAGCGGGCCGAAGCAGGGGAACAAGGCCGCGCGCCGCAGCGGGGTCGGGGACCGGATCGGGGCCTGGAGCGCCGGTGCCGGGACGATGACCTCACGCACGCCCGCTTCACCCTGCCGGTCGGCGCCCCCGCCCGGCGTTGCGCCGCACGGACCTGGTGTACCGGCCGGATCCGACCGGCCCGGAGATGATCGCGGTCCTCTACGGTGCCGGCCCCGCCGCCGCGCGCACCGCCCTGACCCGGGCCGGAGTCGGGGTCGGCGCGCTCGCCGACCTGCGACTACGCCCGGCGACCGGCGAGGACCTGCTGTTCGCGGCCAGCCGTGACCTGGCGGCATCTCCCCCGGATCCGGGTCCCGACCCGATCCCGACCGACAACCGGGACGATCAGGCGAAGGCCGGAGCGCAACGAGCAGCCTCGAACATGCTTTCCACGGAGCTAGAAGGAGCAGCAGGACGGCCCCTGTCTCACGGATGAGACACTGATATCCATCATGCCCTCCCACAGGATTTCCGAACGTTTACCTTACGGCATATTTTCTGGAGGGATGGCGACCGAAGGGTAACACGAATTGATCACATGGATATATAGCTCAGCTTGGTACAGCAAACGGCTCAACCATCCTCGTGCAGCATCCTCCTCAGCAAGAACCTGAAAGCGCCACCCAAAAGGGCTGCGGAAACGACTACCCAGATGCCTGGGATTCCAGCAAAAGCCGCTATCACAATCAATGCGGCGATCAAACTGTATCCGATGACCGTGACCGGCATGTACCAGCCGGGGTGCCGACTGTTTCCGATGATCACTGCCGACTGTTTCCGATGATCACTGCCGACTGTTTCCGATGATCACTAGCGACCTCCTACCACCATATTCCAAATGTCCAACCGCAGTAGACCGTGTATCCAAAAATCGGCCAGACATAGGGGACGTAAGAAGTCCGAGAAGCAAAGATATTTCCATCCGACCCAAGCGCACCTTCGCCCGTCGGAGGTCGAGTTTGTTGTAGGGGTCCTGGTTGGCGTAGTCGTAGGGGTTGGGGGACGTAATGAAGTAACAAATACGTGATCGAGAGCATCATCGCAGGTCACAGGCCTGTGGAGGGTTCGAAACGCGCAAGTTATTTCATTTCGACTCCTTGGCGTTGCCGCCGAAGATGGGGTCGGTGGAGAGAAAACGGCCGGTGTAGGGGTTGTAAAGGCGGACGCCCATGAGGGTGAGGCCGCCGAGGGTGTCGCGGGAGCGTTGCTTTCCGCCGAGCCAGCCGTAGCGGGCGTAGGCGGTACTGGCGAAATAGGGGGTGCCGAATTCGCTGGATTCGGCGTAGCTGGCGATGGCGGTAGCGGCGGTGTCGTCGGGGACGGTGGCGACGATGTCTCCGCGCAGGTTGGCCAGCTGCAGCGTGACCGTGCCGGTGTTGTCTTGGACGGCGGCGAGGTCTCCACCGATTCCGAGGATGTTGCGGGTCCACCCGCCGCCGGTGACGCCGATCCAGGCCGGGCTGTCGCCGAGTTCGGCCGCCGTCGAACCTGTCGTGCCGTCGTATCGAACCAGCGGGTAGTGGCTAGGAGTCGAAATGAAATAACTTGCGCGTTTCGAACCCTCCACAGGCCTGTGACCTGCGATGATGCTCTCGATCACGTATTTGTTACTTCATTACGTCCCCTTAGTCCAGCTCGTCGATCCTTCACTCCAGGATCGGATGCGCCGTGCTGGGTCGAGGGTGTAGGTGCGGGTAGTCGAGCCTGCGGTCTGCGAGGCGACCATGTCGTTCACGTGGTAGCCGACGGTAAGCGCGACACCGGCCGCGTCGGCGGCCGGCACAGCCGTGGTTCGGCCGAACAGGTCGTAGGTGTAGCCGGTGTCGGTGATCCGGTCGGCCTGGTCATAGCTGTGAGAGTAGACCTGCGGGGTCGTGCCGGTGGAGCAGTTCCCGGTGTCCGGCTGACCGCCGGCATCCGGGTAGCTGGTCAGGGCGATGCGATTGGAATCCAGGTCGTAGGTGTAGGTGCGGGTGGTGCAGATCCGCGGCCCGCCGTAGCTGACCGCGTCGACGACCGAGGTCAGCCGGCCCGCCGGGTCGTAGCCCAGCGTCTTGGTCGCGGGCGTGCTGGCGTCGAGACGGACCTGGCCGTGGATCGAGTATGCCTGGGAGAAGGTCAGCCACGGTGTGCCGGACTTGGCGTAGGCGAGGCTGGTCGGCTTGTTGGTGTTGTCGAGGCGGGTGGTGGCGACGAGGCCGTTCGGGTAGGTCTGGCTGGTGAGGGCTCCGTCGCCGTTGTAGGTGGCGGTGAAGGTGGACGGTGCCGACCCGGCGCCGACGCCAAGGCTGGTGACCAGGCCGCGGTGTTCGGTGGCGGTGTCGTAGACGTAGGCGTAGCTGCCCTTGCCGTCGTTGACGGAGGAGATCTGTCCGTCGGTGTCGTAGCCGGTAGTGGTGGTGTTGCCGTCGGCGTCGGTCTGGGAGGTGACCTGGATC
>NZ_CDWRCM010000178.1:0-6843 GCF_977927585.1 Frankia sp. CcWB2
AAGAGCGCCGCCCACTCGACGAATGGGAGCGTCGGCACCGAGATCAGCGGCGATCTCTCCTGCTACGAACGCACGGCACTCAGAGCCAGGAAGGACGTGACCGCAAGTCACGTAACGATGTCACAACGCAGAAAGCAGGCTACAGTCAGTCCAACACGCCGACGGGCGGGGCAAGCCTTGGGCGCCCAGCCCCTGCTACCTGGCATGTCCCTGACTCACGGATCTTCGCTTACTGCGATGGACTTGTTTTGTGGAGCGGGCGGACTGTCTCAAGGGCTACGCCAAGCGGGGCCGTGAACTTCCCTGCAAAGAATGGTGGCCGGGGACGACAACGCCGTCTTCGACATCCGGATCGTCGAATTCCTGCGACGCAGGGGCGGGTATACCGGAGCACGTGAACGTCGCCGGCCTGCTGCTCGCCGCCGGGGCCGGACGGCGGATGGGACGCCCCAAGGCCCTGGTCGAGCTGGGCGGTGTGACGCTGGTCGAGCGGGGTGTCCGCCTGCTCACGGCGGGGGGCTGCCGGCCGGTCGTGGTCGTCACCGGCGCCGCCGCGGACGAGGTGGGCGCCGTCGTGCGACGCCTCGCCACCCGCCGGGTCGCCGGGCCGGCGCCCGCGGGCGAGGATGCGCCCGAGATCGGCCTGGAACCCACGGCTGGGATGGAACCCACGGCCGGCCCGATGCCGGAGGTTCGCCTGGTATCGGCCGCGCGGTGGGCCGAGGGTGTCGGCGCGTCGCTGCGGGCCGGTCTCGCCGCCCTGGTCGGCACCGACGCCGACGCCGTGGTCGTCACCCTGGTAGACTAACCGTCCCTCGGCGCGGCGGCGGTGCAACGTCTGATCTCCGCCGCGGCCGATCCGGGGTCGACCCATCCGGCGCTGACCGCCACCTACGGAGGCCGGCCGGCCCATCCCGTCCTGCTACGCCGCTCGGTCTGGCCCGAGGCGGCGGCTCTCGCGCGCGGCGAGGTCGGCGCCCGGGCATGGCTGCGGGCCCACCCGGGACGGGTCACCGGCGTGCCCTGCGACGGCACCGGCTCACCCGCCGACGTCGACACCCTGGCCGACCTCGAAACCCCAGCCGCCGTCGCCCCACCGACCTCGCCATCGGCGACGCGCACACCCAGCCCGGGTAGAACGTGAAGGACCCATAAGTAGGAACACCGCCGCAACGACGTGAGAAACGGAAGAACAACAGCAGACCCCGGTCTTCCAAGAAAGGATGACGCCCAACCGGGCTATCGGCAGTATCGGCGGCAGGGGAACCGGCACGGGGCACAATATCATCACTATCTGGGGCCGGCCGGACACCCGGGGATGGTGTCGGGCGCTGCGCGATGGACTCGGCGAGAAACAGCGGGAAACGCAGGCAGACCATCGTGCTGGTGGCGGGTCAGGGACGGACACGACGCTCGCTCGCGGAAAGGACGTCTCCGTGTCCGACGCCCGTCATCGATCCCGCCGCAACAGATTTCGTGGTGGCGGGTCCCATCACGGCGGGTCCCGGTATGGCGGGTCCCGGGCCGGTGGCCGCGACCGTGGCCGCGCCGTCACCGTCGGCCTGGGCATCGTCAGCGGCGCGGCGCTGCTTGTGCTGGGCGCGTTGACCGCCACCGGGATCGGGTTCGCGGCCCGCGCCGCCTGGGATGCCGGACCGGCCGGGGAATGCGCGGACGGCGGCGAACGGGCCACCCTGACCATCACCACCGCGCCGGCACTCGCGGCGCCGATCAGCCGGCTCGCCGCCGACTTCGATCTTCGGCGCGCCGGTGCCGAGGGCTCGGCGGGCCCGTGTGTGACCCTCGCCGTGTCGGCGGTCGCCTCCGACCGGGTGCTCGACACGCTGTCCCGACCGGAGCCGCCGGACTCCCCCGGCCCGCCCGACGTCTGGATTCCGGAGTCGGCCGACTGGCTGGAGCTGGGCCAGGAATCGGACCCGGCCACGGCGCAACTGCCGGCGAAGGCCACGACGATCGCGGGATCGCCCGTCGTCATCGCCATGCCGAGACTCATGGCGCAGCGCCTCGGTTGGCCGGAGCATCATGTGACCTGGGCCGAACTGGCCGCGGCCGCGGGCGAGGCCGATTTCTGGACCCACCGGGGCGAGCCCCGGTGGGGGGACTTCCGGTTCGCCATGGCCAATCCGGAGAACTCAGCCGCCGCGCTGCGGGCCGTCATCGGAACGGTGAGCGCCGCCCGCGGACTCACCGCGGCCGAGATGACCACCGGCACGTTCGACCAGGATCGCGCGGCCCAGCTCACCGTGCTCCGGCAGGAACGCTCCATCGACTGGCTGCCGGAGTATGACCAGCAGCTCTTCGACTCGGTGCGCACCGGCGGCGCGGAGAACGGCGCGGCCGGATCCGCTCCCTCGGCCTTCCCGGCCCTGGAGGCCGATGTCATCGCCTACAACCGGTCCCTGACGAGCCAGAACGGTAACCGCCTGGCCACGACGCTGGTGGCGTCCTACCCCTCGGACGGGATGTTCACGGCGACGGTGCCGTACATCGTCCTGAAGAAGACGGCGAGCTCGTCGTCCCGGCGGGCCGCGGCGGACGCCTTCGCCACCTTCGTGCGCGGGGACGCGGGCCGCGCGGCCCTTACCGGAGCCGGTTTCCGCACACTCACCGAACTGGCGGGCCACGATGACCCAGGCGGGCTGGCCGAGACGCTGAACGCGACCGATGGGGTGCGCTCCGTCCTGCCGAAGCTGGCGAGCACGGACGCCTCCGACAGCACGCTCGGCACGGCTCGGCGGTTCTTCCGCCATGCCCGTCAGCGTGGTGCCACCCTCGTGGCGCTTGACAGCTCCGGATCGATGGCCGAACCGGTCCCGGGCACCGACCCGTCAAGAACTCGGATGCAGGCGGCCGTCGAGACCTCCTGGCCGGCCTGCGCCTGTTCGCACCCGACAGCCAGGTCGGTCTCTGGCGGTTCTCCGGCGAGCAGGGCGTCCAAGGCTACCGGGATCTCGTGCCGATGGCTCCGCTTAACGCACCCGGACGAGGCGGCACCCATCGGGACGAGCTGATCGCCGCGCAGGCCGGGATCGTCCCCGGCGGAGCCACCGATCTGTACGCCACCACGCTCGCGGCCTTCCGTTTCCTGACCCAGCACTACGTCCCCGGCCGGCTCAACCAGGTCGTCATCCTCACCGACGGTCGCGACACGAACCGGGGTGCTGCCGCGCCGAGCCTGGACGGGCTGATCGAACAGCTGCACGCCGACTACGACCCGAAGCGGCCGGTCGCCATAATCATGATCGCCTACAGCAACGACGCCGACCTCACCGCGCTGCGGCGCATCGCCGCGGCGACCGGAGGACGCTCCTACCTCCGGCCGGACCCGAGCCAGGTGGTCGACATCTACCTCGACGCGCTGACCCGCGTCCGCCCCTGAAGCCACGCGCGTCCCTGAAGCCATACGCCCCTGAAGCAGCTCAGACGGGAACCCCGGCGGCACGCCGTCTGCCGGCTCGGGTCCGGCGCGGATCGGGACTCGCGGCGTCTGGGAACCTCCGCAGGTATTCGCGTTCGAGCTCCAGCATCCGCGCGGTGTGGGTCTCGAAGGCGTCCTCGCTCCCCGCGATGAAGGCGTCGTGCCGGGTGCGATGCAGGTGCCGCAGCTCCCGGACGAGGTCAACGTCGGTCAGCTCCTGCGCGGGGATTCCAGCTGGTCGGTGCATCATGCCCTCGGTCTACCCATTCCGGCGGCGCGATTCCCGGCTGGCGGGAGGACCAGCAGGTTCGGCGGGATCGGAACATCCGGCCCCGGGCCGGGCGGTGGTACCGGATCCGGCGCGGGCTCGGGTGGCGTCGGCTCGGGACCGGGCAGAACAGGATCGGGGATCGGCGAGGGCGGCGAGGGCTCGGGTGGCGTCGGGCCGGGACCCGGCGGCGGGACCGTGACGATGACGGGATACGTGGTCTGCATCTGATTGCGGTGCCCGGATGGCGCTCTTCACACACCGGGACGACCAGATGCCCGCTCCTTCTGGTCGACCACTGGTCAGGCGCTGGTCGATCTGTGGCTGGCTCGCTACCGTTGCGCACTATGACCATGTTGGTCGGATCGGCGGCTTCTTCCTGCGACGTCATCCAACGCACCGAGCAACGTATGTCCCGAATGGTCGGCTATACCAGAGCAGCCTGTGCGACGTTCATGATCATTCCGCTCTTCGGCTGGGCTCGCCTGCGCCACCCGTGGATCGCCGTGCTGATCGTGGCGGCCGCGGCCGTCGAGGCATCCTGGTTCACCTGGCGGGTCTGGCGGCGGCCGGGCCGGCTGTCCCCCCGGCTGGTCCTAGCGGACGTCGCCTTCTGCGTGGCGCTGATGCTCGTCGGGTCCAGAGCCGCGCAACCCGACGAACGCAACAAGATCATGACTGAGCTCGTGCCGTTCAGCCTCGTCGCACCCGCGGGCATCGGCTTCGGCCTCGGGCTGACGCTGCTCGCGGTCGGTGCGGTGGCCGTCCTGATGGCGGCGTGGAGCCTGGCCGTGCTGCCGGACGTCTCCCTCAAGCTCGGTTCGGACCTGTTGGACGTCGCCCTGTGGTACGTCGTCGCCATGCTCATCGCCCATGAGCTGCGCGCGCTCTCCGCGGCGACCGCGGCCGCCCAGGACGAGGCCGCGGCGGCCGGGCGGCTCGCGATCGAGCAGGAGAAGGAGGCCGAGAGCCTGCGCCAACGCGAGATCACCCATCGGGAGATCCACGACTACCTGCTCCCCGTCGTCGATCACGTCGCCGCCGGTGGAGTGCCCTCGCCGGCGCTCGTCCGGGAGGCCCGGCGCGGGGCACAGCGGGCGCGTCGGATCATCATGGATCCACGCGGGATAGACCCGAGGGCCCTGGCCGTCGACGGCACGGCTTCGCCGGGCTCCACCCAGAACGGCCTCGAGGAGATGATGTCCGCGGTCGTGGACGCCTTCGCCGACGAGGGGCTCGCCCTGGTGCCCTTCGTGTCGATCAAGGGCGAACCGCCCGCGGAGGTCCGCGAGGCACTGGTGGCCGCGACGAGGGAGGCCCTGCGCAACGTGGTTCGACACTCCGCCAGCACCGACGAGGTTCACCTCTTCGTCGAGGGCGACGCGGATTCGGTGCTGGTGGTCGTCCGGGACAGGGGGGTGGGGTTCGATCCCGGCTCCGTCCGACCGGGCGGAGGCATGACCGGAAGCTATTCCGCTCTGCGCCGGTATGGCGGGGAGACCCTGGTGACCGCCTGGCCGGGTGGTGGGACGAAGGTGACCTTCCGCTGGCCTGCCGCCGAGCCGACCGGGGACGGCACGCCCGGGGACGGTCGATGAGCGTCGATCGCCGGCCGGTCTCGGTGGCGATCATTGACGATCACCCGATCGCCACCGAATCGCTGGCCGCCAGGTTCGCCGGCGCGGGGTTTTCCGTGCTGGCGCCGGCCCCGAGCCTGGAGACCTTCGACCGGGACGCCACGCCCGGGATCGTGGTGTGCGACCTGCACCTGCCCGGGGTGTCCGGGGCCGCCGCCGTGGCCGACCTGCATCGGCGCGGTCTTCGGGTGCTGGCGACCTCCGGGGTGGCGACACCGGACGAGGTCCTCGACGCGGTCGCCGCACAGGCTCGCGGCTTCGTTGAGAAGACCGCCCCGGCCCAGCAGTTCGTGGCGGCGGTGACCGCCGTCGCCGAGGGTAGCTTCCACGTCTCCGCCCGCCTCGCCGGGTTTCTACTGGAGGATGCGCACCGGCGACCGCTGTCCCGGGGCGAGATCGGGCCCGCGGAACGGAACCTGCTGCGCGGACTCGCCCAGGGCGACCTCATCGATGAACTGCGCGGCGAGTGGGGAATGACCGCCGCCACCGTGCACGACCTGCTCGATCGAATCTTCGACGCCGCCCGCCGACGCCGCCGCCTGCACCGGCCCTCCCCGCGGGAGGCTGAGGTGATGGTCCTCGTCGGTTGCCGGGGCATGTCCCACCGGGAGGCGGCACGGGCGATGAACGTCAAGGCCAGTGTCATCGCCGACTATCTGCGCACGGCGAAGGCGAAGTACGTGGCGAGCCATCCCGACGCCCCGGCGACGATCCCGCCCAGCACGGCGGCCGCCCTCTGGGCCCGCGAGCTCGGGTTCGGCTGAGCCCCCCTTGGCTGAGGCCCCTCGATTGAGGCCCCTCGATTGAGGCCCCCTTGATTTCGAGGGATTGTCCTGCGCCGACTTCGGCCACACCCTCGTCAGGATGGGCGGGGGAAACGGCGGGGACGAAGGTCATCCGCGGTCCTGTCGTCTCTGGGCAGCCTTCCTCGGGTCGTTCCTGGGACCGGATGCGCTCCCCGTCGGCATGTGGCGGATCAGATCTCCCGACGTCGCGACGGCCCATCCGGCTGACCAACCGATCCCCGGCGACGGCACGAATGCCGAGGCGGACGGCCGTGAGATCCAGGCGGTGCACCGTGGGCACGCGATCTGGCCGGGCACCCCGGACGCGGATCTGTACCGGCTGGACGACTCGCGGTGGCTGCTGCGCAACAACCGGAGGGCCGCCCTACTCACCCGACGCCTGGTCGCCCGGGCCGGGCCCGTCACGGACGGCACGCCCGTCACGGACGGGTCCGCCCACCTGCATCTCGCCACCGGCGATCCGCTCGCGGGCTACCTTCAGATCATCCGGCTCGGACCGGTGGTCGCCCGGCTGCGCACGATCCCGGGCGAGGGGTCCTCGCTACCGCGCACCTGGCCGTCGATCTCGGCAAGCAGGCCGCCGAGCAGGTAGCCGGACTGGCGGCCGCCACGGGCGACCTGCGTCGCGCGCCCTGGCGCCCCAGCCGATGGATCACCCGGACGGATCGGTGACGGCCGGGGATCATCCGCTTT
>NZ_CDWRCM010000178.1:6927-9010 GCF_977927585.1 Frankia sp. CcWB2
GATTGAGGGATGGTGTCGGCCCATCGGAATTACCAGGATCGAGGGCAGGGACCATGCCGGTGCGACGGGTCGGGCCGGATCGTCGGGGGAAGCGAGACGGCTTGGTGCCGGATCGGGGGCGCACCGGCGTGGTTCCGCGGACTGTCGGTCGCCGGGGAAGGCCGGCAGTCTGCCTGTTCATGCCGGCAGGCGCCGGCCGCCGCTGTCCGCACCGGCGAGAGCCGCTACGAAGGGCAACCGGTCGCAAACATTCGGTCCCAGCTTTTGCCCCACTGGTGAGGGTGTCGCCGGTGGCTTTGTCGACATCGCTATGATCTGCCCACTGGAAACGTGGACAGGGGGTGCTGTGGGCGAGCCGATCCTCGCCATCGACTACGGCACCTGCAGTGCCTTGGCCGTCGACGGTCGCATCGAACCGGTGAAGGAGCCCGCGAGCGGCTCGGCGAGCTGGCCCGCGTCGGTCTTCGTGGACGGCGGCAGCCTGATCGTCGGCACGCTCGCTGAGCGGCGCAAGCGGATCTGGCCCGCGGCGTACCGCGGCGAGGTCAAGCGCGATCTGGCCCGGGACAGCGCCGTGTCGCTCGACGGCCGCGGCTATCCGGCGCACGTGCTGGTGGCCGCGGTGCTGTCCGCGCTGAAGGCCGAGGCCGAACAGCAGCTCGGCGGTGCGGCGCTGTCGCGGGCCGTCGTCACGATACCGGCGAGCTACGATCCCGCCGGCCCGCTGCGCCGGACGATGATCGCCGCGGCGGAGGCCGCCGGGTTCGTCGACGTGGACCTGCTCGCCGAGCCGGTCGCGGCGGCCTGGTCGCCGGTGGTCGGCGCCGCGCCCGAGCCTGGCTCGCTCATGCTCGTGTACGACCTGGGTGGCGGGACGTTCGAGGGGGCGCTGGTCGCGGTCGGTGAGGACGGCCGGCACGAGCTGCTCTCCCACTCGGCTCTGCACGACTGCGGCGGCCGCGAACTCGACCAGATTCTGTTCGACGAGATCCTGGGGTTGTACGGGCCGGGGCTGGAACCGCTACTGAATCCGCCCGGGATCGGCGAGACGTTCCAGACCACGGCCAACCGGACCCGCCACGAGCTGCTCGACTTCGCCCGGGCGGTGAAACATCAGCTCTCCGCCATCGCCGTCGTGGAGGACGTTTTCAGCCCGGCCGGCCTGCTGGTCAGCATGCAGCGTGACCGGTTCACCCAGCTCGCCTCCCCCATCCTGGCCCGCACGATGGCCTGCTGCCAGCACCTGCTGAAGTCATCCGGTTACGGACCGGACAAGCTGAGTGGGGTGCTCCTCGTCGGGAGCAGCTCCCGGATCCCGGTCGTCACCGACATCCTCGAAGGTCGGCTCGGGGTCGGCACCGACTGGCCGGGGCAGCAGATCTACCTCCCCGCCGATCCCGAGCTCGCCGTGGTGCTCGGCGCCGCCGCCTGGGCAAGCTCGGTCTCCACCCGCCGGACCACCGCGGCGCGCCCGAATCCGGTCCTGCAACCGGCTCGCTGGGACATCCCCGGCGGGCGGGCGACGATGGTGTGCTGGCTCGTCGAGCCCGGGGAACGCTTCGACGCGAGCGCCGTGCTGGCGCGGGTCCGCCTCACCGACGGTTTCCTGTTCGACCTGGCCGCCGAGGCACCGGGTAGCCTCATCCACACCCACGCGGCACCCGGCACTCCGGTCCGCGACGCCGACTGGTTGGCGACCACGCTTCCGTCCGGGCCGGTGCCGATGGGGTCGGCGGTGCCGGCGGACCTGCGCGGCTTCGAGCGCAGCAGCCGCCCGTCTCACCACGTCGAGGTCACCGCACGGGCCACCCTCAAGGGACACGAACGCGATGTCACCTCGGCGGCCTTCTCCCCAGACGGCAAGGTGCTCGCCACCACCAGCAAGGACGGCACCCGGCTGTGGGACGTCGCCACCGGCCGAACGTCGGTCACGCTCAGCGGGCGCAAGAGCCTGGTCGTGCACGGCTGCGCCTTCTCCCCGGACGGCAAGCTGCTCGCCACCACCGGCAGCGACAAGACGGCCCGCATCTGGGACGTCGACGCCGCCCGCCAGACGGTGACCCTGACCGGGCACCGGGGACCC
>NZ_CDWRCM010000179.1:0-1417 GCF_977927585.1 Frankia sp. CcWB2
AGATCTACACCGTCTAGTTCGTCGGCAGCGTCAGGTGTGTATAAGAGACAGGTCCCGAGACGCTCAGCACCGAGGTGCTGCGTGAGTTCCGGGCCGGCCTCAGTGTCCTGGACGGCACCGACGACGCCGAGCGACTGGACCTGATCGGCGAGCTCGAGGCGCTCAAGGCGGCCGCGTGCGCGGCGCAGGCCCTGTCGCCCGCAGCTCCTGGAACAGGCCGACCAGGGTGTTCACGATGATCACGCCGCCGAACAGGGCGTCCTGGAATGGACCGACGATGACGACGAAGACCAGCAGAACGCCGATGATCGCGTTGATCCGGGTGAGGACGTTCGCACGGATGATGTCGCGCAGCGAACGGCTGGAGCGGGCCGGCACGTCGTTGACGCGGCCGTCGGCGACGCGTTCGGCGACCTCGGCGGCGGTCAGCCCGGCGGCGGATCGACCGGCGGCGGATCGACCGGCGGCGGATCGACCGGCGGCGGATCGACCGGTCGCGGCGGGGCCGGACCCGCCGACGGGCATGGACCCGTTGGCGGACGCGGGGGCGTCGATGGACGCGGGGTCGCCGACGGGCGCCAGGTCCCGGTCGTCGAACCGTCCCGGAGACAGCCGCGATCCCGCGGCCCCTCGCCGAATCATGGCGTCCTCCACGCTCCGTCGCGGTCGCTGCCGGAGGCTCGGCAGCGGAATCGGTATCGGTTTCCCGACCGACGTCGGGCGGGCCTCGGACTCGTTCGGATATGTCCCGCAGACACCTTCACCGTCTGCACACGCGGACCGCCGACCCTCACCGTAGTTGACGGGCGTAGGCACGTGGGTCGCGCCTGGGGCTCCCCGCCCGTTCAGCCCGGGGGGGCACCGGCGCCGGGGCTGAGGGCGCCCCCGGCCAGCAGGGAGAACAGCAGCAACCCCAGCCCCACGCGATACAGCACGAAGGGCGCGAAACTGCGCGTCGAAATGTACCGTAGGAACCACGCGATCGCGGCGTACCCGGTGGCGAACGCCACGAGCGTGGCGAGGATCGTCGGGCCCCAGGCGACGTCGGCATCCTTCCCACCGATGGAGCGCAGTTCGAAGACCCCGGACGCCAGCACCGCCGGCATCGCCAGCAGGAAAGAGTACCGGGCCGCGGCCTCGCGGGTGTAGCCGAGGAGCAGGCCCCCGCTGATCGTCGCACCGGACCGGGAGACGCCGGGGATCAGCGCGGCAGCCTGGGCGAGGCCATAGAAGAGCCCGTCACGCACCGACAAGTCCTCGAGCACTTTGCGCGGGCGGGGCGGCGAATGACGACCCTGCGGCCGCCCCTTCGAGGCGTACCAGTCCGCGCCGCCCAGGATCAGGCCAAGCACGATCAGCGTCGTGGCAATCAGCCGCAGGTCGCGGAACGGGCCCTCGATGGCGTCCTGCAGCGTCA
>NZ_CDWRCM010000179.1:1630-3640 GCF_977927585.1 Frankia sp. CcWB2
GGAAGTAGATCAGCACGGCGGCCTCGGTGCCGATCTGGGTCACAGCGGTGAACGCGGCGCCCGGGTCCTCCCAGCCGGCAAGCGCGGCGGCGATGCGCAGGTGGGCGCTGGACGAGACCGGGAGAAACTCGGTGAGCCCCTGAACGAGACCGAGGACCGTCCCCTCGAAGAAGTTCATCGACGCGCCGACCTGGCCCACGAGCCAGACGAGTCCGGCCTACCCGGCCCATCCGGTCCGTTCAGCCCGTCCGGCGAGGCCGCCGGGTCCGGAGGCCACGCGGAACGACGATCGGTCTGCCGGCTCCGCGCCCGACCTGTTCGCGTCATCCACGCACACCCGACCACGGCTTCACCGTAGCGAAGGGTGAAGTGCGGGCGGATGCCGGGTGACGGCGTCCCCGCCTTCTCCGATCCTCCGACCTGGTCCGATCGACCTGGTCCGATCGGGGTTCCGCCGGATCGGGCCGAGCCCACCCCGCAGCAGGCCCCCCACACGGGCTGACCTGGCGGTTCGTCGGACAGTCACGGACCGCGACGAACGGGCGGGTTCATGCTCTGGCCATGCAACCGAACGAGATCGCTCGCTTTCTGTTCATCTTTGGCCCGCACCGCGTCACCCGGAAGTACGGACCGCCCGCCTCGTGGCGGTCTGGCGCGCCCCGATCAGGGCCGGGGAGCGACACAGTACGCATAGGAGGTTGCACGATGAGTCATCTGCTCGCGAATGTGATCATTGAAGTGGTCGGAACAGCCGTGATCCTGGTTCTGACCAGTCTGGTGCGACGCTGGCTGGGCCAGCCGGCCGCTCGCCCCGCCTGATCCGACCCAACCCGGCCTCCCCCGACCTGACCCGCCGCCAGTCCGGCCCGTCCTGGACATCCGGGACAAGTGCCGACCGGACGGACGACGCGATCAGTCATGCAGCCTGGACGTCCTGGACGTCTGGGACGCGGTTCTGAAGGGCTGCGCTCCACCGTCCGGATCGTCCCGAAAATCGGGTTCGCCCACGTGGGCGAACGATAAGGCGACCGAATCACGGTAACAAGTCGGCGTCGCACCATACAGCCGTTTGAATTCTCGACAGAAGTGACTCGTGTCCGCAAAACCCCAACGGCTGGCGATCGCCTGAATAGAGCATGATCCCTCGATCAGGTCCCGGCGGGCTCGTGCGAGTCGCTGGGAGCGGACGGCGGCGCTGTAGCTGTTTCCTGTCGCGGCGAAGCCGCGCTGCAGCGTGCGGACAGACACACACTGCGCAGCGGCCGCCGCAGCGGCACTGACGTCGCGGTGGCCAAGGTTTCGAGCTATCCAGCGTTCCACTGCGAGCCGCAGCGATTCCCCAGTGATCGCATTCGTGAACGTGACCTCGGGGCGCACCGCCGCGGCCACCAACTCCAATGCCGCGTTGCGGGCCGCCGTTATGGTGGGGGCGGGAATCTCGTGCGGGAGGCTGGCAAGTGAGGCGATATAACTGCGCAACAACCTGATCGCGGGAGCGTTCACGTCCACCACGAGGTCGGCTTCCAACCACGGGCTCTCCAAGACCTCTTCCAGCGCCGCCCTCGGCATTACCAGGGTAATTTTGCGGAAGTGCTCAACAACTTCGAACCGCATCCTTTGCGTGCTGTTCCAAGCCACGAAGCTGCCCGGAGTGACAACAATCTTCTTGTCCTCGATGGCAAGCCGTTCAGTCCCAGCGGTAGCGAAGAAGATCGCAATATTTTCCTCGCTGGTCCGGCTGATCAGACTTCGACTACGTTCACCCCTACACGGATCACATGCGATATCCAGCAGCGCGATGTCATCGAACCAGCGACGCTCAATCGAGGCACGGTAGGGTAATTTCCCTGGAGGAACATCAGTGTGGAATGGCGTCACCGTGCTGCCCAGGATCTCCTCCCAGCGTCCAGGACGGTCGCGATGGGGTACATCGACAAGGTCGTACATCTCGTAGGTCCGCATGATGACCTCCTACCGGGAACCTGGGCCGCCGCGCCTGCAAGCATAAGC
>NZ_CDWRCM010000179.1:4178-6682 GCF_977927585.1 Frankia sp. CcWB2
TCCTACGCAGTTCACCGGGAGTCGTAGCTGGCCGGTTATTGGACGTTGGGGTGGGTGGTGGCGGGTAGCCAGTCGGGGCGGCTACTTCGGGTGGTGGCGTAGCTGGCGCGGCGCTGCTGGTTCGGGACGTTGCGCAGGCCGAAGGCGGTGCGGTAGACGAGCTTGGTGACCCGGTTGACGGCCTCGGCGGCGTTGGAGAGTCCGAGGAGGATCGCGGTGGCGATCTCGTCGCGCCAGTCGAAGATCCTCTCGGCAAGGGTGACGACCTCGGGGACGTCCTTTCCGAAGGTCGCGCAGTAGCCGAGAAACCTGGTCAGGGCCCTGGCGATGTCGGTGCGGGGTGGTCGCGACGCCGGTGCGGGCCGGGGAGAGCGCGAGCAGGTCGAGCAGCAGATTCTTGGCGTTCCAGGCGGTGCGCAGCGCGTGGGCGGCCTCACCGTCGAGGTCCTCGAGAACCGTGAAGGTCTCGAGGATGCGGCGGCGCCCGCGGTCGGAAAGCGCATCCGGGCCCCACAGCAGCCGGTCTTTGATCGTGTACTCGGGGTCGGTGGCACGGCCGCGGCGGTGGCGTAGCTGGTGGCTGACACGGCGGCGTACGTCACTGACGGCCTTGTTGCCGAGCTGGGCGGTGTGGAACGGGTCCACGGCCAACTGGGCGTGCGGGAGCGCGGCGCGGGCGACCGCCTTGTAGGTCGTGGACATGCCGATGGTCACGGCGCTGATCCGGGCACGCCAGGCCGCGGGCTGGGCGAGGATCCAGCTGGTCACGGGCTTCGGAGCCCTCCGCTCGACGACCCGAGCAGACCCTGATCGCCGGCGGAGTCGATGAGCACCGTCTGCCAGCGGTCGGCGTCGGTCACCCACGCCCCGGTGAGCGGGTCGCGGTGGAAACGCGGCGAGCCGCGCCGCTGGTCGTCGATCCCGAGCACCGACACGTCGGGCAGCGCCGCCCGCAGCGACAGCCGGTTCGCACGGCCGACGCCCGCCGGCCGTGCGAACCGGCCGACGCCAGGTCGCTGACCTGGCCGTTCGTCATCGGCGGGTGTGTCCCTTTCCCCGAGCCCTGCACGGTCACACCCCGTCACAGCAGGCGGTCACTGAACGCTGGTGTTCAAACACGGCTCACGGCCAACCGCGTAGGGCCTCATAAGCAGTGGAAAGACGTGCGGGAACCCAGGTAAGTCGCGGTAGTGGAGTCCACGCCCGTGGTGTACGAGTAGCGACCGACTGGCTACGAGAGGGCGAAGCTGGTCAGGTCAACCGGGATGATCCCATGCTTCCTGCAGTACTCGTTGTATCGCTCGGCGAACGTATGGGCCTGCTCGATGCCGATGATCTCGTCGTTTGGGCCGAGGAAAGCAATAGCTCCTTCAACCGAGATGAACACCTCGATGCCCTCGTCAGGCTCCACAATGAACGTGTGCCTGCTGTTGGCGACCTCGTACACGAAGTCACCCGGCCCCGACACCCAGGCGTGCTCCGCGTACCGCCATTTCCCTCGAATGGTGTAGACAAGCACGCGACCATAATGGTCATGCACACCCAGCGAGGCTCCCCCCGGCGCCCGCAGAAGCATTTGTGTCTCGCTCTTGACCAGATCCACATGAAGAATCTTTAATTCCACCTCGTTCGTGTAAGGCGTGAACGGAACCCACGGAAGATCGTCGACTCCCGTGTGCGTTGGAGCGAAATGTTGGAGGGGATTGACCAGTGTCGTCATCTGCGTCTCCTCGGGAGATTGGCGTCGATCCCTGCCTTCGGAATCGTCTGGATCCGGCGGGGAACGGCCGGCTAGGCGAGCGGTAGGGTTTGATTCTGGACCCACCAAAAGATCCGAGATAGAACAGCGGTGACAGATCCCTGAACACGCGCGACAAGCACGGGTGCCACGCGCGCCGTTGGGGCGAGGACCGGGGTGCCGACGACACCGCCGGGCAGGATAATCCCATGATGATGCGGACGTCCGACGACCGTGTGCGAGAACTCACCGCTGCGCTGGAACGCGACGAGGGACTGGTGGATCCCACGATCGAGCGTGTCCGGCGCGAGATCCCGGCCTATGAGGTGGTCCCGACCGAGGCGCTGGTGACGAGCATCCACCGCAACGTCGTGCTGGCGTGCCGCACCCTGCGGGCGGGCGTCGTGCCGCCGAGCTCGGAGATCTGGCAGGCCGAGCGCACAACGCTGGAACGGCTCCAGCAGGGCGTGCCGATCGAGGACATCATGGGCGGCTTCCGCATCTGCATAGCGAGCATCCAGGACCGGCTGGTGGATCGCGCCCAGGAGTTCGGGGTCGACCACCCCGAGTCGCTCACCCTCACCTCGCTGCTGTGGAAGCTGAGTGACGTGTTCTCCGCTCGTGCGGCGAGCGCCTACCGCGAGTACGGCCTGTCGCATGCGGTGGCGGACCGAAGGCGCAGGGACGAATGGCTCGCCGGGCTGCTCGCCGGCACCCTGTCGCCGACGCAGATTGAGCAGGGGTGCATCCGCTACCACGTGCGGCG
>NZ_CDWRCM010000179.1:6833-8082 GCF_977927585.1 Frankia sp. CcWB2
AACCAGGGATGCCGGCGCAGCAACGTGGTCCTGCTCCTGGTGCCCTCCCAAGGCCGGCTCGTGGGGATCGTGTCGGGGCTGCCACCCGCGGTCCCGGGGCTGCTGGTCGCCGCCGGGCCCGAGGGGCCGCTGGACCGGGTCGCGACGTCCTTCTCGGTGGCCAACGACGTATTGGCCACGGCCCGACTGCGCCACAACGAGGGCGTGCACACCCTCGAGGGCCTCGGCTGGCGGGTGGCCGTGCCGCGCGCGGCGGACGTGACCGCACTGATGCGGGCCCGCTACCTCCAGCCGCTCCGGGGCACCGGTGCGTTCGGGGAGGAAGTCGTCGAGTCGCTCCGCTGCTACCTGGCCAATGGCCGTAACATCCCGCGGACCGCCGAGGCGCTGCACATACACGTCAACACGCTGCGCTACCGGTTAGCCCGGTTCGAGGAGCTGACCGGGCGGTCCCTGGACGACACCGACACCCTGGTGGAACTGTCCTGGGCCTTCCACGCGGAGACGGCAGCCCCGCCGGTTTCGTAGCCGCCTACGAAGCAAGGGGCGCCACGTTGGCATCCCGCCCGTAGCCTCCAATGTGTCGCACGCCACATCCTGTTGGGAATCCGTACCCGCTATCGGGCCCATCAGAGCTCGACGTCCCGAGCTGGCGGTCTCGGCCGCCGCCCAACAGGGGAGCAACCCATGACCGCTTCGATGACAGCAACAACCGGCCTCCGAGCGCGGACCAACCATTATCGGCAGCTCCTGGCCGCTTCCGTCGGCAACGCCGTCGAATGGTTCGACTGGTACATCTACTCGATGCCTGCGGTGTACTTCTCCACGCAGTTCTTCCCGGCCAGCCCGGGAGGCAGCCTGGTGCCGCTGATGTCGACGTTAGCGATCTTCGCCGTCGGATTCTTCGCCCGACCGGTCGGATCGCTGATCCTCGGGATTCTCGCCGACCGGATCGGCCGCCGCAGGACGCTTAGCACCACGATTATGGGCATGGGCCTGGGCAGTCTCATCATCGGGCTTGCCCCCACCTACGAGCAGGTCGGGGTCGCCGCCCCGGCGCTGCTCCTGCTGGCCCGGCTGATCCAGGGCGCCTCCGCGGGAGGCGAGTATGCCGCGGGAAGCGCGTTTCTCATCGAGTCCGCACCGGATGGCCGTCGGGAGCTGTACTCGAGCTTCTTCTACATCAGTGCGACCTCGGCCAACCTGGCGGCGATCGGAATCAGCGCCTTACTCGCCAGCACGCTGGACT
>NZ_CDWRCM010000179.1:8512-10221 GCF_977927585.1 Frankia sp. CcWB2
GAACATGACCAGCTGGGGCTGGAGGATCCCCTTCCTGCTCGGCTCGGTCGCGGCCGTGGTCGGCATGTGGATCCGGACGCACGCCAAGGAGACCCTCACCAAGACGGCGGACGAGCCGGCCGGTGCCCGTCGTGCCGACATGTTCGAGTTCCTCCGCCGGCACCCCAGGGAATCCCTCCAGGTGTTCGGGCTGACCGCGGCCCCGGCGCTGGTGTTCTATGTATGGACCGCCTACCTGCCGACGTACGCGAACATCACGGTGGGCTCCAACCTCAAGCACGGCCTGCTCTCCGGTGTCGTCGCGCTGACCATCTTCCTCGCCCTGCAGCCGGTCTTCGGAGCGATCTCGGACCGCGTCGGCAGGCGGCCGATGCTGCTCACCTTCGGCACCTTCTTCGTGGTCGGCACGGTTCCGATGCTGGCCCTCCTGGACGGCTCGACCACCAGGCTGCTCCTGGTCCAGATCATGGGGCTGGTGTTCCTCGCCTGCTGGTCGTGCATCTCGAGCGCGGTGGTCGCCGAGCTGTTCCCGGCGCGCCTGCGCAGCTCCGGTATCGGGTTCCCCTATGCGCTCTCCGTCGCCCTCTTCGGCGGCACCGGCCCCTACGTCGCCACCTACCTCGTGGACATCGGCCACCCCGCCTCCTTCGGCTGGTACGTCACCGCCGTCGCCCTGGTCAGCACCGTGGTCTTCAGCCGGCTCCCCGAGACCGCGCACCGGCCCCTGCACTGACCGACAGGAGACATCGCCCGCGGGTCCGAGAGTCTGGATCACGCTGGCAGAGAACGACGGTGATTTCCACCGCGGTGATTTCCACCGCGGTGGAGAGGCTGTCGCATCCCTACAGCCGTCGGAGCGGCTGAACTGTCACCGTCAGAACAGCTACGGCCAGAACAGTTACGGCCAGAACAGCTACCGTCAGGAGGCCGTCTGGCCGTCGGCCAGACCCGCGATGGCCGCGCTGACGGCGAGAATCCGGCACGCGTTGTCGACGTGCAGGTTCTCGATCAGCCGGCCGTCGACGGTCGCCACTCCGCGGCCTTCGCGTAGTGCCTCCTCCCACACCCGCACGATCTCCGCGGCCTGCGCGACCTGGGCCTCGGTGGGTGAGAACGTGCGGTTAGGGGACGTAATGAAGTAACAAATACGTGATCGAGAGCATCATCGCAGGTCACAGGCCTGTGGAGGGTTCGAAACGCGCAAGTTATTTCATTTCGACTCCATAGTGGATGTCCTCCGCCCCCTGGACCTTGGGCACCATCACCACGTCGAGATTCTCGCCGATGGCGGGCACGAGCGTGAGCAGATCGTCGAGCCCCCAGGGTGAGTCGAGGCTGTTCAGGCGGATCCAGAACTGCGTCTCATCGAAGTCCGCGCCGTCGACGATCTTTATCAGGTTCTCCCTGGCAACGATCTTGTTGTCCGCCCGGACGCCGTCCTCGAGGTTCCCGAGCAGCACGTCGACCCGGGGGATGATCTGCGGCAGCTTCGCCGCCATCTTCTCGTTGCTCGGGTCGAAGACGTGAATCATCCGGGACGGCCGCCACGGGATCTCGCGAGGCGGGAGTGGCGCCCCCACGGCGAGGGGAGCGAAGAAATCCTTGGCGCTGCGCATGTGAAGTGGATCTGGATCTGGATCTGGATCTGTCGCTGATCTTGTGATTCTTCTGGCCCGCCGGTGATCATCGGGTGAGGAGGGCCCGTTTGC
>NZ_CDWRCM010000180.1:0-8870 GCF_977927585.1 Frankia sp. CcWB2
GACAGGGCCGGGTCGCCGTCGCCGGTCCCGGTGCCGCCCGGCCCGGTACCGGCGACGGCGGTGCCCCCGGACCCGCCCGGGCCACCCGGACCACCAGGTCCGCCGGCTGGCTCCGGGCCACCAGGCGCTCCCGCCCCAGGCGCGCCGCCGGCCGGGGTGACGACGATGACATCGTCGTCGAGCTGGTAGGTCTCTGACAGTGGGACCAGGTCGAGCTCCATCCCGGGCAGCACCCAGTCTGGCTGGCTGACCATCTCGACCAGGTCCCGCCGGCCGCCGGGGCCGGTGAGCAGCAGGTAGCAGGCCAGGCGGGCGGCCCGGCCGACGGCGGTGTCCAGCGCGCGGTCCACCAGGTCGGTGATGGCCGCGGCGTGGTCCGCGGCGCTCTGCCCGGGTAGCCGGGGGTGTGCCTGCTCGGCGGCCCGCCGCCAGGACTCGGCGTAGAAGTCGGTGACCACCGTCCGGGCCTGCGTCGCGCTGCCCTGCCAGCGCAGCCGGTACACCACTCCCGGGTCGAAGCTGAGCGGTTCACCCTCGCGCTGGCCGAAGCGGGGGAAGCGGAACCGGCCGAGCGGGAAGGACGACTCCACCCGTTGCTCGCCCGGGTGGACCGCCCCGATCTCGTAAGCCCCGGACGGGCCAAGGAACAGCACGCCGACCAGCCCAGACGCCGACGGCGCCACCGACGAGACCCGGACCGCCCGCAGCGCCGTCCGCACGTAGTTCTCGGCCGTCACCGGCGACCAGACGGTGGTCGACTCGGTCCGCCCCGGCGGGCTCGCCGCGGCCCCGGGCTCGCCGCCGCCGCCGTCGTCGTCGAGGACCTCGACCGCCGCGTCGCCGCCCTGGTAGGAGGGGATGACGTAGCGCCGCAACGGCCGGCTGAACCGGGCGGCGTCCACCGCCTCACCGACCGGCGGCTGCGCCGCGGATGTGCGGCGCAGCACCCCGTCGGACACCCCGGCGGCGGCCACCGCCCGACCGATCGCCCCGGCCACCACACGTTCCACGGCGGCCCGCTGGTCTTCGGTGAGCCCGGACGCCGCCGCGCCGGCCCAGCTGATCTCTGCGGGCAGCACGCGCACGCCCATCCCGTCCGGCAGGCCGTCGAGCACCCGGCCCCGGCTGGCCCGCACCGCCCGGGTCACGCCGGCCTCGACGGCGTCCGCCAGCAGGTCGGCGTCGGTCAGCCGGGTGGCGTCGACGACAAGCCGGACGGGGTGCACGACGCGGGTGGTCATCAGTCCCGCAGCCCGCGCACGATGTGCCGCGCGGCCAGCTTCGCGATGGCCTCGACGTCCGGCGCCTGCGCCTCGCGCACCTCGATCACGACCGGGAAGTGGTACTCGACGACCGCGCGCGGGTCGACCGCGGCCGGTTCCAGCTCGGCCTCGCTGCCGGCGGCGGGAAGCACCAGCTCGCCGGCGTGGACGAGGGCGATCCCGGTCTGGCGGACCCGGACGGCACCGGGGCGTGCATCCTCGGCCACGCCGTCACCGGACTGTCGCGGACTCGCCGGACTTGGGCTCGACCGTCGCCGAGAGGCTGAAGCCGGAGAACACCGACGAGGGGGCGCCGGTGATCGTGGCGTTCGTCGGGGCGGCGGAGGTGATGACGCAGTCGCTGATCACAATCTTGGTGAATGACCAGTCCGCGCCGTGCTCGGTCTCCTGCAGGATGATGTCGAACCGCGCGCCCGCCAGGGCCAGCGCCGTAAGCTGCGCCGCGGAGTCCCCGATCGCCTTCACCGAAAGGGAGAACGTGATGGTGGACGGGGTGTAGACCACCCCGATGTGCGTCTCCTCGATGGAGTTGAGCACCTCCGCGCCGAGAGTGAAGGTCGGCGAGAAGGAGTCCACTGGGACGATCTTGTGAACGCCGTCGGTGTTCTGCCAGGAGACGGCGAGCCGAGACCTCCAGTCGGGCATGGCATGTCCCCTTCCGTTGAGCGGCGATGACGTCAGAAGGTCGGCGCGAGGGTGACGACGATCCGGTGGGTGGCCGGGCCGAGCACGACCTCCAGCGCGACATCCACCGCGCGGTTGGCCCGGACCTGGGCGACGAGCGCCTGGTCGGCCGCCGAGCGGGACCCTTCCGGCAAGGTCAGGATGTCCAGGACCGGGATGCCGATGCGGAAGCCGTCGATGGCCGACGAGCGTTGCAGCGGCCCGAGGATGCCCTCGATCCGGGCCTTGAGCAGGATCAGCCCGGATCGGGTGATCCGGGCGTCGCCCACCAGGCCGATCAGCCCGGCCTTGAGCCGGAAGTCGATGTCGTCCAAGGTCCGGACGGTGTCGATGAACAGCTGCGTGGCGTCGGTGGTGAAGCAGCGACCCTCCGCGAAGTGCAGGCCATCCCCCACGATGAGCGCCGGATCGATGACCGGGATGATCCCGGCCTCGGACAGCTCTCGGATCTCGCCTGGGCTGTACTGCCCGGCCAGCGACATCTGGATGCCGCGGACCCGCTTGAGCACGACGGACACCTGCGCCGGGTACCCGGCGATCGCGGCCGCCGCCGCGGCGGCCACGTCCCCGGTCGCGCCGCGGGCGGCGACCACCACCATCCGGCTGGAGTCGCTGCGCAGCGGGGTCAACAGGTCGACCAGGTCATCGACGTAGGTCGCGCTACGCGGCCGGGCCGGGTCGACCATGGCGACACCGATCCGCTTGTTGCCCTCGGCGGACATCGACTCCACATGCGCCTTCAGCGCGTGCAGACCGGTCGCCGCCTCGGCGCCAGCCGGCGCTCCGACGGCCGTGGTCCCGGCCAGGACCACGAAGGTGACGTCGTCGGCGGCATCCAGCGAGGCCAGCGCTTCGGCGAGCGCCGTGCCCGCCGCACGGACGCCGTAGACCGTGCTCGGCTTGGGGTCCTGCAGAAGCGCGACCCGCAGCGCCTCGTACAGCGGGTTCGCCTCCACCACGCCGCCCTGGATGCTGGAGAACAGGGTGCCGGCGTCGGCCAGGGAGCCGACGAGTCGCGGGGTGTTCACCGCCGCCGTCCCGCCGCGGGGGCCGTCCGGGGTGGCGCCGACCACGGCGAGCACACCCGGTGAGCGATGGGACACCAGCTGCAGCGCCGAGGTGTCGATGCGGACCTCGACGAAGGGGGTACGCGGCGGCGACGGGCATGGCTTCCTCCGAGGTCCTAGCTGAGGGTGGCGGTGACGAGGGCGATGCCGTGACGGGCGAGCCAGGACGCCGCGATAGCCCGTCGTGCCGCCCGGAGCTGTTCCGGGGTACCGGCGGTTGGGCCGGGCCAGCCGTCGTCGTCGTCGAAGACGGCCTCGGGCAGCAGCCAGACCACGACCACGGCGTGCCGCCGGCGCAGGTGCGGTTCCGCCTTGGGTTCGCCGCCGGCGTCCACCACCCGCTGGCGGACGACGGCGCTCTCGCGCAGCAGAGCGGCGACGCCGCTCCCGGCGCCGCGGGCCAGGATCGGTGCGGTGACCGGCAGCCGGCGCACGACGGTGGCGGTGCCGGCGGGGTCGGCGAACGCCACCCGCACCTGGCCGGTGGCGACGTCCCCGGCGGGCCCACCGGGCGGCCCACCGGCTGGCCCACCGGATAGCCACTGCGACGTGACGGCGGTGACCGGCTCGCCCGCCGGCCGGTACCGGGCCACCACGGCGCCCCGCCACAGGGCGGTCACCCGCGGGACGGCGGCGTCGACCAGGCCAGCGGCCAGCAGGTCAACCTCGTAGGGGACCGGGTCCTCCAGCCGCCGGACCATCCCGTGCAACCGGACCGACCCAGCGAGGTCCACGACCAGCTCGACGCTGTCGAAGACGGCCGAGTAGGGGCCCTCGAACTCGGGATGGTCGTAGCCGGCGGCAGCGACGGCGGCCAGCGCGGCCTGGTCGAACAACGCGGCGCGGGAGGCCTCGTCCGCCAGCCGCACGAGAGCGGCGTCCTCGAAGTCCACACCGCCTCCCCAACAGCCTTGTCGAGTGCAGCCTTGTCGATCTCCCGGCGGTCACCGGGACCTCGTCCTGATCGCGCAGAATACGCGAGCGTTTCGGGGGCGTCCGCCGAACAGGGGAACTCCGCGGTCGCGGTGCGCGACGGAGGTGACTGCTCCGCACCGGACCCGTCCTCAGTCCGCCGCCCGGTCGGCCCTTCTCGCGATCTTGGGATCAATCCGGCGCAGCAACAGCGCGGTGACCAGGATGCTCACGACCCCGACGGCGAGGCCGCCGGCGATGTCGGTGAGGTACAAGCCACCGGGCCCGATCCACGATCGCCAGCCAGCTCTACAATGCCAAGGAGCCGATGACGCTGTTCGAGCTGCAGGCGTGGCTCGGCCACCGGTCGCCGCAGTCGACGCAGTTCTACGCGAAGATCAGCCCGGCCACGCTGACTCGGGCCTACGACGACGCGGGATACTTCTCCCGCAACATGCGGACGGTCGAGGTCCTCGTCGACCGCGACGCCGTCGCCTCCGAGGCCGCCGCAGCCGGCGAGCCCTGGCAGCACTACGACCTCGGCCACGGCTACTGCACCTACACCTTCTTCGAGCAGTGCCCGCACCGCATGGCCTGCGCCAAATGTGACTTTTATACCCCGAAGGGCTCCAGCAAGGCACAGATCCTGGAGGCCAAGGAGAACCTGCAGAAGATGCGGGCGATGATCCCGCTCACCGAGGACGAGCAGGCCGCCATTGACGACGGCAGCACCGCCCTCGACCGGCTGCTGGAACGGCTCGCCGGCATCCCCACACCGGCCGGGCCGACACCCCGACAACTCGATCTCCCGGCCCGCGCCACCATCCTCCCGATCGTCGGTGTCCACCAAAGCCCGGGAGGGTCGATTTGACAACTCTGATTCCACAGAAAGACCAAGCGGATCATGCACCAGATGCACGGCCGCGCCGGCTTCCCACTCCTCCGCCACCGGATCCTCCTTGGCTAACGCACAGTCACCACCGGATGTGCGGCAGAGCCAGAACAACGGTGTAACTCCACTGTGATGCTCTGTGCATACGCGCAGGTAGAGGAGGCACCAGATGACCAGCATGACGACAGATCCGGCAGCGGAGACGATCGCGGGCGAACCGGCAGCCGCCGGCGCCCAGGCCGCAGCCCCGGTGCTCGACGAGGACGGACGCGAGTCACCATCTGATCATGCCTGGCCGCCAGCGCAGGGTCGTGCCAGCCGGACGCAACAGAGCCGTCCGGGTTGAGTCCGGGCCTGGTCCGGGTCTGGTGTCGGGTTCGATCCGGGGCCGTCCTATCCGGATTCAGTCCGGGTTCGGTCCGGATGTAGGTCAGTGCGGGGGCTCGCGTGGCGATGGCCGCGCCGCGCGAGCCCCGACTCACCGACGGTCAGCTACTGTCCGCGACCTTGGCCAGGGTCGGCTTGAGCTGCTCGAGCTGCCACGGGATATTGAGGATCGTCGGGTTGTTGACCGCGCCGGCCGTGAAGGCGTCGACCTGCAGGACCCGTCCCGCCTTGACCGCCGGGATGTCGGTGAACAGCTTGTTGCCGTTCATCTCGGTTTTCAGGGCTGGGGTGGCGAAACCGATCAGCACGAAGTCCGCGTCCAATGCGTCGAGCTTCTCCATGCTCAGCGACCGGTCCACTACATTGGCCGTCACACCCGGCGCGAGCTTCATTCCGAGTTCGGTGTAGAGCTGGACGGACACCGTCTTCGGGTCGTCGATGACCGCGAGCCCGCCCGGCTCGTAGTAGAAGGAGTAGCTGAACGTCTTGCCGGCCAGGCCGGGAAGGCTCGACCTGGTGTCCTGGATGATTTTCTCGATGGCGGCGATCGCCTTCCGGGTGTCGGCGTCGCGGCCGACGGCCTTGCCGATGATGGTGCTGTTCTCCTGCCAGGTCGCGATGCCGGCGTCATCCGTGTAGCCGACGGTCGGCGCGATCTTCGAGAGCCGGTCGTAGTAGTCGGCCAGGCCGTAGAAGTTGGTGGCCAGGATCAGGTCGGGATGCAGCGCGGCAATCTGCTCGAGGTTCAGGTCCCCGCTGGTGCCCAGAGCGGCGCTCTTCGACAGGTCGATCTTTCCCTGGAGCCAAGGGAAGACGCCGTCGGGCTTGTATTCGTTCTTCGCGTACGCGATCGGCGTGATGCCGAGCGTCGCCAGGATGTCCTCCTCATAGCTGAGCGCGATGATCCGCTTCGGCTGGGACTTGATGACCGTGGTACCGAACTTGTTCTTCAGCGTGACCGGGAAACTGCCCGTCGCCGCGCTCGCCGACGCGGCCGTCCCACCGCTGCCGTCGTCGCTACTGCCGCAGCCGGCCGTGACGGCCAACGCGGTAGCGGCCAGGATCGCCGCCAGGAGGAGTTTCAGTCTGTTTCGCACTGCTTTCTCGTTTCCGTGGTCAGGCCGCGCGCCGGGACGGCTCGCGGGTCGCGGGTCGCGGGTCGCTTCCCATCCGGCGATGAGGCTGGGTCCGCCGGCATGAGATGCCGTCTCTCCTTGTGGTCACGCGCCGCTGACTAGGCAGACGTAATTTAGGTAAGGCTTACTTAATTAGATGGCGGCGTCCTCGTCTACCCCATCCGCCGACAAATCCGGGCATGGGTCGGTGAGCGCCCGGCGGTCCACCTTCCCGCCGGCGGTGACGGGGAGCGTGTCGACCACGGTCACGACGCTCGGCACCATGTACTGGGGAAGCAGGTCGGCACACCAGGCCAGCACCTCGTCGGCGAGCGTCCCGCCGGCCGGGCCGGCATCGGCTCCGGCCCGATCGGCATCGGGGACGACGAAGGCGAGCAGCCGGGGCGCGGCGGCGTCCCGGGACAGGACGACCGCCGCCCGCCGCACCCGGGGGTGCCCGGCCAGCGCAGCCTCGACCTCCTCCAACTCCAGCCGCATCCCGCGGATCTTCACCTGGTTATCGGCCCGGCCCACGAATTCCAGCCAGCCGGCGCTGTTCCACCGGGCGAGATCCCCGGTGCGGTACATCCGCGCGCCATCACCGGCGAACGGGTTGGCGACAAAGCGCGACGCGGTCAGCGCCCCGTTGTTCACATAACCGCGGCCGAGCAGGAAACCGGCCACGTACAGCTCGCCGACCGCGCCGGAGGGCACCGGGGCCAGCAAGTCGTCGAGGACGTGGAGCTGGGTATGCGGATTCGGTCGGCCGATGGATGCGGCGAGCCGTTCGGCGCTGTCCCGGTAGATCACATAAGAGACGCCGATCGTCGTTTCGGCCGGGCCGTACCCGTGGTAGAGCGCAGTGTCGACCTGGGCGCGGAAACGGGCGAAAAGCGCGGGTGTCAGGACCTCGCCTCCGCACCAGACCTGCCGCAGCGAGCTGAGCGCCGACGTCCCTTCCGCCGCCTCCAACAGAACGTCCAGCATCGACGACACCAGATAGACGAAGGTGACCCGCTCCCCCTCGATGAGCTCAAGCAGGTATCCCGGGTCAAGCTCACCGTCCGGCTCCGCCACGACCACCCGGCCGCCACAGACGAGCGGTAGCAGAATCTCGTTGATCGAAATGTCGAACGACAACGGCGCCTTGAACAGGGACGCATCGTGCTCGCCGAAGGCGAACAGATCCGTCATCTGCCACCGCAGCCGTTCGGCTATCGCGTCATGCCGGATCATCGCCCCCTTGGGAGTTCCGGTCGACCCGGAGGTGAAGATCACGTAGGCTAGCCCCGCCGGGGGGACCGGCAGGTCGAGCGGCTCGGCCGACTCGCCGCCCCAGGACCAGGCGCCCAGGTCGACCGGCACGGCGGGCACACCGTCCACCAGCCCGCCGGACTCCACCGGCGCAGCCGGACCGGTCACGATCAGCCGGGCTCGCGCGTTGGCCAGCACCCGCCGGCGCCGCTGGTCGGGCCAGGCCGGCTCGACCGGGACAAACGCCCCGCCCGCGACCATGACCGCGAGGACCGCGACGATCATCTCCGCTGATCGGACCAGCCGGATGCCGACGATGTCTTCCGGCCCGAGGCCCTGTGCCCGTAGCGCCCGGGCGAGCTGGAAGACCCGGGCGCCGAGCTCCCGGTAGGTCAACCGCACTCCGGGTGCCACGACGGCGGTCGCGCCCGGTGAGCGCCGCGCCTGGGCGGTGAACAGATGGGCGACGGTCGAGGCCCGCGCGGGCAGGCTGGCGTCATTGCAGCACTCGAGCGTCGTCGGCGGGCCGGCCGGCTCGACCGGCGGTGGCCCGGGTTCCTCAAAGCGCAAGCTCACAACCATTCCATCCGTCGACAGTGAAGCGGGAACCGTCAATGCCAGGCGTCAGCCACCACGCCCCGGAAACCCGACGGGGAAGCGGCCGGCGCGGAGTTCGGTCGGTACAGCGTCAGGCCGCCCACCTTGATGTGATCAACTTTTGACAGTTTAGCAAGTAAGCCTTACCTACTCAAGGTAAAGCTTACTTAATCAAGATCGTGGCCGCCGGACCGGGTCCGGACCGCCACCGCCGGGCTCGCCGGCGGCGGACAAACCTCCGGGACCGGAGCCAGCCGGCGCGGCGCCGGACGCCGGTAGGCCGGCCAACCGGTCCAACCGGTCCGGATCACCGCCGTGCTGGTTTCCGGCGCCGAACCGGCGGTTTCCCGCTCGGTACGGAAATCCCGACGGGTGCGATACACTCGTGGGCGTGACGCGCACCGGCGATAGCGATCCAGGCGATAGCGACCCAGAAAATAGCGATTCAGGCGCCCGGGCCGCTAAAAGAGTCCCCGGAATACCTGCCCGGCCACAGGAAAGTGACCCCTGATGGGAAGTGTTCTTGCCGTCAACATCGCCGTCGTCCGAACTGATGCGTGGACCGGAAGGCAGGGTCGGAGCGGGATTGACAAGCGTCCCGCCGAGGGGCCGGTGCACGTCGGCCGGTACGGCCTGCGCGGAGACACCATCTGCGACCTGAGGGGACGTAATGGGGCTC
>NZ_CDWRCM010000181.1:0-1583 GCF_977927585.1 Frankia sp. CcWB2
TTACCGTTCGCCCTGAAGTCCGCCGCGTGCGCGGGATCGAGATCACTGAAGGTATCGACGATGTTGTCGACATAGATTTGCGCGTTCAACGGGCTCATCCAGGCGTGCGGGTTCGGCTTGCCTGCGTAGGCGTCCTCGGTGATGTCTATCGCCTTGACCCCGTCCGACACCACGGCGTGCCGCACGTGCACCGACTCCACGAACCGCTTGAACCACAGCTCCAGGTTCAGGCCGTTGTCCAGGATCAGATCCGCGTCCGATGCCTTCGTGATATCATCCGGCGTCGACTCGTACCCGTGGATCTCCGCCCCCACCTTCGTGATCGACTCCACCCGCAGGTGATCTCCTGCAACGTTCTGTGCGATGTCCGATAACACCGTGAACGTCGTCAGTACTACCGGACGATCACGCCCCCCACCGGCCGATGCGTCGACAGCGGGGGTGGTGGAGCACCCCGACAGCATCAGCGCGGCGGCGGCGGTAGCCGACCCCACTCTCGACAGCCATGCGACAGTACCGCGCATCATAAGCCCCTTCCCGTCCTTCCGAACATCAATCTTCGGTATGGCGAAGTTTGATTACTATATAGACGGATTCTCGGGTGATGTCCAACCATCTCCACGCGTTCGTCGGATATCGTGGTTGTCCAATCACTATTCGTGATCGATTGTTGCGGCGGAGTGTGGCCGCGGGTCGAGCCAGGACAAGGGCGCCCCGCCACCTGGATGATCGTTCCTGTCGAAGAAAAGATCAACTGGGTGAGGTTGAGGGGGTTGAATGACAGTCCTGCCGGCGAACACCTCGGAGTTCAGTCGGGCACCGGCCCGGCTGGGACGACTCGGCGAGTTAGCCGTCGTCGCCGCCCGCTGCCGGAGTCGTGCGCACAGCAGGGAGGGTGACCTGCTGGTCGGCATCGAGGGCGAGCTGTGCATCGCGGGCCCGCAGCTCACCCCTGGCTACCTGGACCCGGCGGACGACCGTGGCCGGTTCTTCGAGCGGGACGGCCGCCGCTGGTACCGCACCGGCGACCGGGTCCGCCGCCGTAGCGAGGCCAACTCCGGAGCCGGTTGATTGTGCCGGTGAGGAGGCCACGGTGAGGGTCTGCGGCGTAGCCGTGGCGATGCTGCCGGGACAAAGCTGGGTCATCTCCCTGGTCGATCGATTGTCAGGTGCACGTGGGAACCGTCCCCGGTTGCCCTCCCCTCCGGCCGGCCTGGCTGTAGGCGGGCAGGTCCGTTGCCGACCGTGGACCGTGGGACGGAGGCCCCGTAGTAGTCCGAGCGCGCGAGAGGCGCGTACATGGCGAAGGGGGCCAGCAAGTCGGCAGTGAGGACGCTGGAATGCTCGGAGGCCGCCGGTGAACACCGACGAACTGGACTTCGCCTGGTATCAGGCCGAGGAAAGGGTACGAGAGATCCAGGCCAAGCTGTACCGGTGGGCGAATGAGGACTCTCACCGCCGGTTCGAGGATCTGTTCAACCTCGTCTGCGACCCGGCTCCTGCTTGTGGCGTGGGGTCGCGTGCGGAGGAACAAGGGTGCGTGCACGGCCGGTGTGGATGGGCAGACCGCCTACTACATCGAG
>NZ_CDWRCM010000181.1:1846-4346 GCF_977927585.1 Frankia sp. CcWB2
ACCGTGCGTGATATCGGGGGGTTTCTGGAAGAGCTGCGGGCCGATGTGAAGGCTGGTAGCTTCCGCCCGCGACCCGCTCGGGAGCGGTTGATACCGAAGGCGAACGATAGGCTGCGTCGCCTGGGAATAGCGACCGTCCGGGGCCGGGTGGTCCAGGCATCCTTGAAGCTGGTGTTGGAGCCGATATTCGAGGCGGATTTTCTCCCGTGCTCGTACGGGTTCCGCCCGAACCGCCGGGCGCATGACGCGGTGGCAGAGATACGCCATTTCACGGGGCGCTCTTACGAGTGGATCGTGAAAGGCGAGATCAAAGCCTGCTTCGACGAGATTTCGCACTCGGCTCTCATGGACCGGGTGCGCGGTCGTATTGGGGATAAACGCGTCCTGGCTCTGGTGAAGGCGTTTCTGAAGGCGGGGATCCTCGGCGAGGACCGCGTGCTCCGGGAGAACGACGCCGGCACTCCGCAGGGTCGATCTTGTCGCCGTTGCTCAGTAACGTGGCCCTGTCGGTGCTGGACGAGCACATCGCCCAGGCGCCGGGTGGGCCTGCGGCCACCTCCAACGACCGGCGGATGCGCCGGCGTCGCGGCCTGCCGAACTACCGGCTGGTCCGCTTCGCCGACGACTGCTGTCTGGTCGTGGCGGGTACCAGATCCGACGCGAAGAGGCTGCGAGACGAGATGGCCGGGGTCTTGGAATCGATGGGTCTACGCCTGTCGGAGGAAAAGACCCTGATCACCCATATTGACGAGGGTCTCGACTTTCTGGGGTGGCGTATCCAGCGTCACCGAAAGCGAGGCGCGATAAAACGCTATATCTACACCTACCCGGCCAAGAAGGCGCTTCGAGCCGTCATGGTTAAGGTGAAGAAGGCGTGCCGACAGAACACGAACCTGAAGCTCGAAGCCCTGCTGCACCAGATAAGCCGGATGCTGCGGGGCTGGACCGCCTATTTCAAATACGGCTGTTCAAGTGCTACGTTCGGCTATCTGCGGGCCTACCTGTGGAAACAGGTCATCAGATGGATCGGCCGGAAGCACCGGCGGACTACCTGGAGGCAGCTCCGGCGCCGATACAGCTGTGGAGACGGGTGGCCGGCCGAGGGAGAGGTGGTGCTGTTCGATCCCGGAAAGGTAGGCATAGAACGCTACCGATACCGGGGAAAACGCATCCCGACGCCATGGCAGAGGGCGGCATGAGAAGACACGTCCCCCCGGGGCTTGTGGAGAGCCCGGTGCGCTTAACGGTGCACGCCGGGTTCGGGAGGCGGGCCGAGGAAACGGGCTGGCCGCAAGGCCGGCACCGCGCCTCGGTCCGACCTCACTACCAAACGCTCTTCCTACAGGCCGGCAGGCACGCTGAAGACCGAACTGAGGGTCGCTCTGCGGTCCGGCCGGGCACGCAGACGACCGTCCGGGGCGATACCCCAGGCGTCGCAGGCGATCCCGGACATGGTCAACATCAGCGAACGGCCCGCGGAAGCCGCCGACCGCGCCGTCCCCGGCCACCTCGAAGGCGACCTGATCATCGGCAAGGGCGGCAAGAGCCAGATCGCGACCCGCGTCGATCGTCACACGCGCTACACCACACTGGTGCGGATTCCCTACGACCGGACAGCCGCCTGTGTCGCCCTCGCCCTCAGCCTGAAGATCAAAGACCTGCCGGCCGACCTCGTCCGGTCGCTCACCTGGGACCAGGGGAGGGAGATGGCCGCACACGCCACCTTCACCCTCGGGACAAGCGTTCCGGTCTACTTCGCCGACCCGCATTCACCCTGGCAGCGGTCGACGAACGAAAACACCAACGGGCTTCTCCGTCAGTACTTTCCGAGATCTACCGATCTCTCTGGCTTCAGTCAAGCTGAACTTGACGCCGTTGCCGCCGAACTTAACGGAAGACCCCGGAAGGTTCTCGGGTGGAAAACCCCGGCAGAGGTCTACAGTGAGACCCACAATCTGATAGAATCGCAACCGATGGTGCACTGATCGCTGGAATCCGCCGCAATGGGGACGTAATGAAGTAACAAATACGCGATCGAGAGCATCATCGCAGGTCACAGGCCTGTGGAGGGTTCGAAACGCGCAAGTTATTTCATTTCGACTCCAATGTAGCCGGAGGTCAGGGTTGAGCGCGACTACGACAAGCAGACCGAAAACGAGATCAGAATCAGATGTCCGAGCCCCTGGAAAGCCTCGAGAACGTCGAGAGACAAAACGTTCGTAAACCCCACCAGGTGCGCAGGAATCTCCTCTCGACGTGGGCCGTCAGGGACTCGAACCCTGAACTCGCCGGTTAAAAGCCGGCTGCTCTGCCAATTGAGCTAACGGCCCTGCGAGAGTCATGATACCGAACTGTGTGTCCTCGGGGTGGTGATCGGGGTGTCGGTGCGGCTTGTGGGGGTGTGGATGGGACGCCGGGTGGCAGGGTGGGCGGCTTGTGGTGGCTCGTGGCCGCCCGTCCGCCCTGGGCGGGGCGGACGGGCGGGGGCCGGGTTAGTCGA
>NZ_CDWRCM010000181.1:4673-8785 GCF_977927585.1 Frankia sp. CcWB2
CCGGGGGTAGTCGTGGGGGCTGCGGGTGCGGGGGATGAGGCGTGCGGTGTTGCGGGCGATCTCGGCGGCGAGGTCGGGGAGGATGTGGGTGTAGGTGTCGGCGGTGATCATGATCGTGGAGTGGCCGAGGAGTTCTTGGACTGCTTTGAGGTCGGCGCCGGCGGCGAGGGCGAGGGTGGCGGCGCCGTGGCGGAGGCCGTGGATGGTGATGGGGGGTAGGTCGGCTTCCTGGATGAGGGTGTGGAAGCGGTTGGTGAGGTGTTCGGGGTGGATGGGAGTGCCGTCGGGGTGGGTGAACGCGAGGCCGTTGTTCGGCCAGATGGTTCCGGCGGCGAGCCGGTTGGCGTGTGCGGCAGGTTTTCAGGACGGCGAGGGTGTCGGGGTCGAGGGAGATGACACGGTCCCCGGCGTCGGATTTCGGCTTGGCGAGTTGGGTGGCGTAGCCGATCTGGACGAACTGCCAGCGGATGGTGAGGGTTGCGTTGGTGACGTCGATATCGTCGATGTGGACGGCGACGGATTCACCGCGTCGGAGCCCCCGGTAGGCGATGAGGTGGAAGACAGGGTAGAGCGGGTCGCTATGGGCGTGGTCGAGGAACCGCCCGGTCTGCGCTGGGGTCCAGACCATGAGTGGAGCGTTCCCGATTTAGTAGACAGTTCCATTATGCGGCTTGTGGGTGCTCCCTGTCAAACTTGGCCTCGTACTCGACGGGCGTCATGTAATTGATCGTGGAATGTATCCTTCTGCGGTTGTAGTACGTCTCGACGTAGTCGAAGATGCCGGCGCGGAGCTGTTTCAGGACGGCGAAGGCGTGGAGGTGGACGAACTCCTTCTTCAGGGTCACCCAGAACGATTCCACGGCGGCGTTGTCAAAACATATACTGGTCCGCCCGACCGAGTTCCTGATCTTGTTTTTCTTGCAGAACTCGACGAAGTCGTGGCTGGTGTACTCGCTGCCGCGGTCGGGCAGCGACGAGGGCTCGACGGCCTGGACGGTCGTGATGTGCCTGCGGGGCCCGCGGGTGCACGCTGACCAGGCCCAGCTGGGCCATGAGCCGCTGGACCCGCTTGTAGGCGACCCGGACGCCCTGGCGGCGGAGGTCGGCGAAGATCCGCCGCACGCCGTACCGGCCGTGGTGCGCGTCGAAAATCGCCCGGATCTTCGTGGACAAGGTGATGTCGTCCCGCTCGCGTTTCGACGGTCCGCGGTTCTTCCAGGCGTAGTAGCCGGCGCGGGAGACGCCGAGTTTCCGGCACAGGTAGTCGACGGGGAAGGTGTTCACACCGTCGGCGGGAGCAGGCTTCTTCGGGGCGTGGGCCGAGATGAACTCGAACCTCACTTCTGGTCGCTCGCGAAGAAGCTCGCGACTTTTTTTAAGAAAGAGCTGTCCATCTGCAGCTGTGCGTTCTTCTTCCGGAGCTCCTCGAGCTCGGCGTGCTCGGACACCGATAGCGGCCGCTCCCTGCCCTCGTCGGAATCCTTTTCTTTCTTCACCCAGTACCCCAAGCTCGTCTCGTTGATCCCAAGGCTCTTCGCCACCTCGGCGATCGTACGGTCCGAACCAAGGACGAGAGCGACCGCCTCGTCCTTGTACTCCTGGGTGAACTTCCTCCGCGTCGATCCCATCCCTGGATCTTCCTGGTAGTCAGTGGACTTTACGTCGACTGTCTACGAGATTGGGATCGCTTCATAGATCGCGCCGCTTCGCTTGCGGACATGCGTCAGTCCGTCCCCGGGCTTCACGAGTCCGGCGTTCACAAGCTTCGCGAGATTGCCAGGCGGACGGGCCGCGCCCGGCTCTTCGGCCACCGCTGGAGCGGAGAGCCCCAAGACGCGACGGAGGACATAATTCGGGGTGTCGACGAAGGGCGCAGCCTGATCCTGCAGGCACTTGAAGACCTCGTCGTCGATCTCGATCCGCGGGACCATGCCTGACTCCATCCTTTAAGGGGACGTAATGAAGTAACAAATACGTGATCGAGAGCATCATCGCAGGTCACAGGCCTGTGGAGGGTTCGAAACGCGCAAGTTATTTCATTTCGACTCCTAAGCACGGTACCACTTGAAGCCTGTGAGATCTGGAGTGAAAAAGTCAAGGGGCGACTGCTCAGATCGACCTTGCCGGCGGCGAGGGTTCATCCTGGATGGTCACCAGGTCTGGTGAGCAAGCCGGTCGCCCGGCCGCGCGGCAGGGTCACGCGACCCTGGTCACATCGAAGGGCGCGAGCTGGCTTCAGCGGTTGGCCGCGCGAACGACGTTCGGCGCATATTGTAGGTACGTACCTACCAGGGGGGTGATCGTGGTGACCATGGTCTCATCGCGAGAGTTCAACCGTGACGTGAGCGCGGTCAAGCGGGCTGCCGCCAGCGGTCCGGTGATCATTACGGATCACGGTCGGCCGTCACACGTCCTGCTGTCGTTCGCCGACTACCAGCGGCTCACCGGAACCGCGGGCAGCCTGGGAGACGCGTTCGTTCTGGAGGAGGAGATCGACTTCGAGCCCCTACAGCCGTGGGACTCGCTGCGCGAGGTCGACCTGTGAGCTTCCTACTCGACACCAACGTCATCTCCGAGCTCCGTAAGCCCGCGAAACGCCGCGAGGACCGCTTCAACGGCTGGGCCGCGGCCCTGTCACCATCGGATACCTTCCTCTCCGTCATCACCCTGCTAGAGCTGCGGGCTGGCATTGAGAACAAGCGACGGCACGATGCCCGACAGGCGGCCGTCCTGGACTCATGGCTCGATCAGAACGTGCTCCCGGCATACGCAGGCCGGCTGCTCGACGCCGATCAGGTCGTCGCCGGCTCGGCGGCGCGACTTCACGTGCCCGACCGGCGCCCAGCCCACGACGCGCTCATCGCCGCCACGGCCCAGGTGCACAGCCTCACGCTCGTCACCCGCAACGAGGCCGACTTCGCCGCCATGGGCGTCTCACTCGTCAACCCTTGGACCTCCCAGCTGTAAGCAGGTCCCGAAGCTGGGCGGCACAGAACCTCTGGCGGTAGGACCGGGCACACTCATGTCTTCGGCAGCGTGATCGGTCGCAACGGCACCACCTGAGGACCCTCTAACGGACCACGACCGAGGTGTCCTCCATAACGGCCCGAATCCGCGACATGAGACTTCGCACTTCTGGGATCATCGTGGTACCTGGATCTGATAGGACGTGGTTCCCCTGACCTGGAGGCGCAGAAGTGTCCGAAACCGCCAGATGTCCGGAAAAGTTGTTCTATCCCATAGATGATGTTCCGGTAGGTGCGGTCACCGCGCATCACCCCCGGTCAGGGCACGTGTCGTGACCGGACGGACAGTGATTTCAGGGCCAGCGACCAAGATCAAACGGTTTGGATGCTGGTACACAAGGTCCACCACGCTCCGTAGTCAGTCTCTAGCCTAGTCAAATAGGTTATATCCATCAGTTGGGTTAGTCTGCATCGCTCCGTAGGTGCAGGTCAGGTGCAGGTCAGCGGGCCTGGGAAGCCGGTTCGTACAATGCCGGGCTTCCCGATCTCACCGGCTCCAACGGTGACTGCCGGTTCCGAGCTCGGGTCGCCTGGCGTCGGTGCTTGTCGCCCGAGTGTCTGTCTGCCGGGCGCCGAACAGGCGGGCGAAGTTTGGCAGTCTCGCGAGTTCATACCGGATCTTGTCTCAAAGATCTTGACAGGTTTCCGCTGGCCTTGCCGGATTTCGTGGTCGTGCGACCGCGGAACCTGACACACTAGGTCGGCGGCGGGGTCTCCCGGGGCTGGGGAAGTGACTTCAACAATCCCGACCCTGCCGGGTGACCCCGTTGCTTGTGCGTGCACCCCATTTCCCGTCACGGTCCGTCATCCTGACCGGGCGCAGCCCACCACCAGCCTTGACTATCACCCCTGCGCTCTGACCTGCGATTATGATTTCTCCCCAGCCCTGAGCTCCTCCTCGGAGCAGCCTTCAACCCCCTTGACTCCAAGAGCACTCGACGCCGCGCCTCAGAAAAGCGACAACGATCCATGATCACCATCCTTACCAGGAGACAGGTCGAGACGCGATGAATGGCGAGCAGATCCTCACAGTGCACGAAGCTGCGCGCTCCTGGCAGCCGAACGAGAACGCTGCCGAAGCCCTGG
>NZ_CDWRCM010000181.1:8996-9633 GCF_977927585.1 Frankia sp. CcWB2
CCACTTATGCGGCGATGCGGGACCGGCGGATGGACACGACGGTCGAAGAGTACTTGGAACTACGCTTGGGAAACGGCGCGGTGCCGCTGTGCCTGGTGTTCGGCGAGAAGATGAATTTCACCTATCTGGCGCCGCACATCCACCACTGTACCCAGCTGCGACTGCTGCGCAGGCTGGCCAGCGACATCATCGTGTACTGCAACGACGTCTACTCCTCGGTCCGCGACGCGAAGCGTGACGACCCGCGCAACCTGATCGCGATCATCCGCGACCAGGACGGCTGCGATTGGCAAGAGGCAAGAGCCCGTTGCGAGCAGGAGATGCGGACGCTCGACCAGTCGATACACACCACAAAGCAGCGCCTTGACACGGCCTTCGACGTGCTGCAGTTCACCGACGCAGAACGCGCCCAGGTCCGGATGGGTGCGAGGATCGTCGACGACTGGAACTGGGGTTACCAGGTGTGGGCCGCCGTCAACGAACTGTTGATGGATACGGATCCGCCGCGCGAGGAGATCTCTCGCATGCTGACCTCGCCGCAGGCGGTCTGACGGCGCGTCGGAAACAAAAGAGTAGCGCCCGGGAGCGATTCCCGGGCGCCGCTCGGCGGTACGTCAGCCGACCGTGAACCCCTAGG
>NZ_CDWRCM010000182.1:0-7244 GCF_977927585.1 Frankia sp. CcWB2
AGGAGCTGTTCGACGGGAACGTGGTCGACGCCAAGCTGGGGAATCCGGTTGATCGTGGCCTGCGCCTGGCCATCGCTGATCTTGTTGCCGAGAGCGAGCCCGCGCATGACCGAGAACAGCTCGATCTTCCAGTGCTCGGGAGCCGCCCACTCTGGGTCGGCGCTCAGGATCGAGCGGGCCCGTCGCCCTCGGTCGTCGGCGTAGACGAGGGCGTTGGCGAGCACGGAAGCGTCCACTACGACCATCCGGAACCGTGCGCTCCTGGCTCGTCCGTTGATGTCGCCTCGACGTGCATGGCGCGGGCGGCTGCCAGCACGTCGGCGGCGGCTGGAGCATCCACGCCGGCGCCGCCGCCCGCCGCGAGTTCGTCTTCCACAGCAGCGAGGACCTGCTGGTTTCGAGCATACCGGGCCTGTCGGGTGAGTACTCCGAGTAGGAACGCCTGCAGTGACTGGCCTTGCTGGCGAGCGTACTGCGCGAGCGTGTCACGTACGTCTTCCGGTGCGTCGCGTACGGTGACTGCAATTGGCATGCCTGCATTATGACTGCAGAATGCAGGCTGGTCAAAGTCGGGTCGCGGTCGAGTACGAACTGCTCGGCGCGGCCGGGGTCACGGTCGTGGGAATGCCCGAGCTCGGCGAGCGGGCCCGCGCCATGAAGGCTCACCTGGCCGTCTGATCATCGACTGGATCGCCCGCGATGGTGCCCGGGTGGGCCGGTGCCCGCCCCGGCTGCCGCGCGGAGGTCGGTCCGGGCGATCTTCTTGCCCGCCGACGACGCATCCGGCGCGCCTTAACGGATATCGTAGGTGGCGCGGCGTCGCCGTGCCGCCACGCCGCTGGCTGATCGAAACCAAGGGCGCGCCATCCCTGTCAGCTGAGGTGGCTCAGCAGTTGAGGCGGCTGCGGCGGTGCGGTCGGCGCAACCGCGAGGGGGTGGGTCGGTGGGCGTGATTCGGGTGGAACCATACGGCGGCCGCGACTTCGACGTCGAGGTCGCGGAGGAGACGTCTCCGGGAGTCCGCGGGCTCTCCTTCAACTACCGGGTGCAGGTCGATGACAAGGTGCTCGCGGCGGTGGGGCTCTCGCCCGACGATGTGCCGGGCCTGATCGCGTTGGTCCGCGCGTCGTTCGCGTTCCTGCTCGCGCGGGAACCGGCCGGGTCCATCCTGCCCACCTTCGAGCTGTCCGAGATCACCCGCTACTTCCCGAACTATCCGGCGGAGATCGCCGGCAGCGTGCCGAGATGAGCGGGGCCGGGGCACCGGGGGACGTGGACGCTCTGCTGTTCGTCTCGTTCGGGGGTCCCGAGGGGCCCGGCGACGTGTTGCCGTTCCTCCGCAACGTGACCAGGGGCCGGGACATTCCCGCCTCCCGGCTGGCGGTCGTCGCCGAGCAGTACCACCTGTTCGGTGGGCGTAGCCCCCTCAACGAGCAGAACCGGGCGCTGGTCGCCGCGTTGCGTGCGGAGCTGCCCGGGCTGCCGGTCTACTGGGGGAACCGGAACTGGGCGCCCTATCTGACCGACACGGTCGCCCAGATGGCCGCCGACGGCATCCGGCGTGCCGCGTGCTTCGTCACCTCGGCTTTCTCGTCCTACTCGGGATGCCGGCAGTACCGGGAGGACCTCGCGGCGGCCGCCGCCGCGGTGGGGGACCGTGCGCCCGAGCTGGTGAAGCTGCGGCTGTTCTTCGACCATCCGGGGTTCGTGGAGCCGATGGTGGACCGCGGCGTCGCGGCGCTGGCCGACCTGCCGGCGAAGGTGCGTCCCGATGCCCATCTGATCTTCACCGCGCATTCGCTCCCCCTCGCGCAGGCCCGCGCCAGCGGGCGTGGCGAGGGCGCCTACGCTCACCAGCTGCGGGCTACCGCAGCGGTGATTACCGAGGGGATCGAACGCATCACCGGCGTGCGTCATCCCTTCGACCTGGCCTTCTGTAGCCGCAGTGGGTCGCCGGACGTGCCGTGGCTCGAGCCGGACGTGCGCGATCGGCTCGCGCGGCTGGCCGCGGCGGGGGCCGCCAGTGCCGTGATCATTCCGCTGGGATTCGTCAGCGATCACATGGAGGTCCGCTATGACCTCGACGTGGGGGCCCTGGAACGGGCGCGGAAGCTGGGCCTGCCGGCGACGCGGGCGGGCACCGTCGGGGTGGATCCGCGGTTCGTCTCGATGGTGGGAGAACTGATCGAGGAGCTGCGTCGTCCCGGCGGCGCCCGACGGTCGCTGACCGGCCTCGGGCCCTGGCCGGCGGACTGCCCCGCGCACTGCTGCGAGCCCTTCGGGCCGCCGCGGACCTGAACCCCCGCGGACCCGAATCCGGGGTGGTCCTGAAGCCAGGAGGGTGGGGGAGGGCGGACCGCATGGCGAGGCGGCCATACTGATGGTGAGCCGAGGCTGATGGGGAACCGATACTGATGGGGAACGAAGCGATCAGGACCGAACGACGAAGCGAGTCAAGGTAACGGAGCGATCGGAGATATGCGGCGCTACGTGTTCGAATCCCCGGAAAGGTTCGTGGTGGGAACCGTCGGCCAGCCGGGTGACCGGATCTTCTTCCTGCAGGCTGCCGGGCGTGGTCAGGTCGTGACGGTCGGTCTGGAGAAGACCGAGGTCACCGCCCTGGCGGAGGGGCTGACCGCGTTGCTAGGCCAGGTGGGCCAGACCCAGGGCATCGTGCTTCCGACCGCTTCGGACGTCGAGATCGATCTTGCCCCGCTGGATGCCCCGTTCGAGGAGGACTTCCATCTGGGCCAGCTCACGGTGTCCTGGGACGGCCACCGGGTCTTCGTCGAGGCGGCCGGGCTGTCCCCCGGGGAGTTCCGGCTCCCCGAGAGCGAGGACGAGCTCGACTCGTTGCGGGTGGGACTGTCGATCAAACAGGCCCGTGCCTTCATCGAACGAGCCCGCACGATCGTTGCCGCCGGGCGTCCACCGTGCGTCCTGTGCGGCCGCCCGGACGATCCGGCCGGGCACTTCTGCCCTCGGCTGAACTGATCGGAGCCGGCCGGAGCCGGCCGGGGCGGGCAGCCGGCGATCGTCAGATCGTCAGTTCGAGGGCGGCACAGGGGCGTACGTCGGGTCGAAGGCATCGTAGGCTGCTGCATAGGCGCGACGCACTGCCGCGGAAAGGTTGCGCAGCGCCGCGGACCTGCGGGCGATCTCGCTCGCGGTCACCGCGGCACCGTCGTCCCGGGCAGCGAGGTCGAGCAGGGCCGACAACCGCTCCGCCCGGGCCAGCAGGGCGTGCGCCCCCGGTGGATGACCCGGGCCCAGCCCCGGGCCCGGCTCCTCCTCCCCGCGGTCGCGCAGCAGGGCGAGCACCTCGGGGCGAGCGATTGCGATGTCGAGGTCGATGAGCGCGGCCGTCGTGGTGCGGATCGCGTTGCTGAGGTCGTGTTCCGCGGCGCGCAGGCCGGCTCCGGGCGGTGGCACGCGGGACGCGACGAGCACCCGCCAGTGCACCGACTCCAGCCGCCCCTCCAGGGCCGGCCCGTGCACGACGACCCCGGGAACGAGCACCAGCGGTGGGTTCGGGCCGATCACGATGATCGCCTCCCCGGCGGTGATCGCGTCCCTGTTCACCTCCGCCGGGCCGGGCAGGCCGGTGGCGTCCCCGGGGGCGGGCAGGACCAGCCGGAGCCGTTGCGCTCCGGCCGAACGCAGGGCTCCCAGGCCCAGCACGAGCGGCTCGTCGCCGAGGGTGTGCGGCGCCGCCTCGCCGCCGAGCGCGCGGTGCATCTGGGTGATGACGTCGTCGAGCCCGACGAGCCCGGCAAGCCACGCATTGCCCCATCCGGTGAGGACTCCGGACCGGGGCGACGCTGACAGGGCGGGAAGCACATTGCCTACCGTAGGCAATCGAGGAGCCTTCAGGCTCGCCGAGGAGGCCGTACCAGACCTTTTTCCGGGTGATAGCGCCATTTGTCGCCTCTGGGCAGGCACCGCCCGGCCAGCCAGGGCAGGCCCACGCTCAGCAGCCAGTAGGAATGCTCGATGATTCCTGGAGCCGGTTCCTCATGATCGGGTCCGTCCGGCAGACCCACGAGTGCTACCCCGGCGTGCGACAGACGATGGGCGAACGCCTGCGCGATCAGGCGGTGGCCGCGTGGCCCCGGGTGGATCCGGTCCACGTCGAAGCTGGACCGGCTGCGCACCGCAGGGTGCCCGCCGAGGTCGACCATCAACACCCCGGGGTCCGTCCGGGCCGCGGCATGGACCGCCGCGTTGAGCCGTTCGACCCGTTCGCTCAGGATCCGGCCGAACGGCGCCGGCACCGGGAGCAGCCGGCTGGGATCGGGCATGGTCGCGGTGAGCACGACGACTCCGTCAGCCCGCAGACGGCCCACCGTCCAGACCAGGTCCTGACGTAACCGCAGCGGATCGAACGTCGGTTTCAGCACGTCGTTCATGCCGGCGATCACGCTGGCGATCTGGGGGCCTAGCGACAGGGCGACGGGAAGCTGACGGGTACGCACGTCGTGCGTGGTCGCTCCCGTGGTGGCCAGATTGGTGAATTCCACGGCGCCGGCCGGGCCCAGGCACGCGGCGAGCCGGGCGGCGAAGCCCCGTCCTCCCGTCGCGGAGCGGCGGTGTTCGCGTCCCATCGTCACGCCGTCGCCGAGGCCGACCGTGATGCTGTCGCCCAGCGCGACGAACCGTCGGGATCCGGTACCGGAGTCCATGGCTCTGCCCGCCTTTCAGACCGCGAGTCAGGCCGCGAGCGGCGGCGCCGGTGGCTGCGGGAAGGCCGTGCCCGGGGCGGCCGGACCGGGCGAGTCGTGGCAGGCGAGGAAGCCCGCGACCGTGGTCGACCAGGGGAACTGCTCCGCGCGGGCCCGGGCCGCGACCCGGCGCGCGTGGACCTGCGCCGGCGAGGCGGACAGCAGGTCCACGACGGCGTCGGCGAACGTGAATCCGCTGCCCGCGGCGATCACGCCTACTCCCGGGACGATCAGTTCTGCGAGCGCACTGGCGTGGTGCACCACTGCCGGGGTGCCGCTGGCGAGCGCCTCCAGGGCGGTCAGCCCGAAGGTCTCCACCGGGCCGGGGGCGAGCGCGAGGTCGGCGGTCGCCAGCAGGCCGGCGAGCCGTTCCCGGTCGGCCACGAACCCGAGGAAGGTTACCGGCAGCCCGGCCGCATGCCGTTCCAGCCGGCCCCGATGGGCCCCGTCACCGGCGATCACCAGGCGCGCCGGCACCCGGCGGCGGACGAGTTCGGCTGCCGCGTCCACGGCGAGGTCGACCCGCTTCTCCGGTGCCAGCCGGCTGGCCACCACCAGCAGCGCCTCCTGGTCACGGGCGAAGGCGCGTCGCAGGGTCAGGTCGTGGTGAGCGGAGGAGAAACGGTCGAGCTCGACGCCGAGCGGAACGTGGCGCAGGTTGCCGGCGCCGATGCGGACGAACTCCGCCGCCGCCCAGGCCGTCGTCGCCACGACGGAGTCGAAGGCGGCCGCGAACGAAGCGTTCGCCCGGTCCGCGGCTGTCGAGACCGGCAGGACTCCCCGCAGCGGTGCGGGTGTCCAGGTGCCGAGCAGGCGGTCGAGCCGCTCGTGGCTGACGACCAGCGACGGCACCCCGCGACGGCGGGCCCATCGGGCTAGTGGACGCAGGGTCGCCCGGTCGTGGACCTCGAGCCGGTCGGGCCGTTCCCGGTCGAGCAGGTCGGTGACGCGCCACGGCTCGGTGATGATCCGGTAACCGGTTCCGGGTAGCCGGGGGGCGCGTAGTTGGAACACGCGGGCATCCGGCTGGACCAGTTCGGCGTCCTGCTCGCCCGGAATGATCTGGACGACCTCGTGGCCCGCCGCGGTGTAGCCGGCGGCGAGGTGGCGCAGTGTCGTCCGGATGCCGCCGGAGGCCGGCGCGACGAAGTTTGCCGCCTGCACGATCTTCATGCTGACCACCCGTCGTTTCTCGTCCCGGGCCGCTCGCGTGCGTCCCATCCGTCCCGTCGTCCGCCCCGCCGTCCGCTCCGTCCCTCAATGACCGGGCCGGGGTGCCTGAGGCGGCCGAAGCGGCCGGCCCCGCCGCCGGTGCCGAGCACGTCACGGTAGTGGCCGAGCAGCTCGTCGCCGACTGCGCTCCACCCGCATCCCACGACCGACTCCCGGGCCGCCGCACCCATCGCCACCCGGCGAGGGAGGTCGTCGGCCAGGGCCGCGACCTGCGCCCGCAGGGCCGCGGGGTCGCCGGGAGTGTAGTGCAGCCCGGTGCGGCCGTGCTCGACAACGTCGAGCAGCCCGCCCGCCGCGGGGGCGACCACCGGTACCCCGCTCGCCTTGGCCTCCTGCGCCGCCTGGCAGAATGTCTCGTGGATGCCGGTGTGGACGAAGACGTCGAGACTCGCGACCGCAGCCGAGAGCTCCTGCCCGGCGCGGAATCCGAGGAACGCCGCGTTCGGCATCGACCGGGCGAGGGTGGGGCGGGAGGGGCCGTCACCGACGACGACGAGCCGGGTGTTCGGGATGTCGGACACCGCTCCGAGCAGCTCCACCCGCTTCTCCCGGGCCAGCCGGCCGACGTAGCCGACCAGGACCTCGCCGTTCGGAGCGAGGCTGCGGCGCAGTTCGTCGTCCCGGTGCGCCGGGTGGAAGCGTTCGAGGTCCACCCCTCGACTCCAGCGGGCGACCCGTTGCACGCCCTGGCTCAGGAGGGTGTCGACGGCATCCCAGGACGGCGCGAGGGTCCGGGCCGCGAGCCGGTGTACGATGGCCAGCCAATGCCAGATCGTGCGTTCCGCGGTGGCCAGCCCGTAGCGGGCGGCGAACGCGGCGATGTCCGTCTGGTAGACGGCGATGCTCGGTATGCCGAGCCGCCGCGCCGCGAACACCGCCTGCGCCCCGAGGCCGGCGGGCGCCGCCAGATGGACGATGTCCGGGTCGAACTCCCGTAAGGCGGCGGGAAGCCCGGGCCACGGGACTGCGAAGCGAAACGCCGGGTAACCCGGTAGGGGAGCCGACGGCGCCCACAGCACCGGTGCGCCGGCGTGGCTGCGCGCCGCCGCGCGTCGGGCGGCGGGCGCCGGAGCCGGCGCGATGACCATCGCCTCGTGCTGCCGGTCCCGCAGGTGTTCCAGCACTCGACAGACCGTGTTCGTCACCCCGTCGACATGGGGGAGGAACGACTCGGTGATCACCGCTATGCGCACACGAGCACCGTGGCAGGGTATGGAGCCGTGCCGCAGACGGCCAGCCGACCGTTACATGAACGTTCTGGCACAGCTTGGTGCACCGTACGGGTGTACA
>NZ_CDWRCM010000182.1:7357-8107 GCF_977927585.1 Frankia sp. CcWB2
CGACCGGCTGTTCATCCGGTCGGCGGATCCGGGCCGGATTCCCGTCCAACCTGGCGCCATCTAACACAGCGTCACCCGACATAGTGTTATTCGACACGATGTCATCTGACATAGGGGACGTAATGAAGTAACAAATACGTGATCGAGAGCATCATCGCAGGTCACAGGCCTGTGGAGGGTTCGAAACGCGCAAGTTATTTCATTTCGACTCCATAGTGCCACTTGACATAGTGCTATCTACCATAGTGTTACTTGACATGATGTCACACGACATAGTGCAACATGATGTTATCCGACATGGTGTCGTTCGACACGGCGCCCGGCGGGCGCCATGGTTCCTGGTCCGCACCGTCGCACGCCGGCCGCCAGCATTTTCCCAGGGCGCCGGTGAGGAGGATATTTGGAGGCGCGGGGCGGCGCACCGGTCGGGGAGTGAGAGCCATCGAGGTGTACGCGTGATGTTCAGGCGGCAGGACACGGTCCTGATCACGTCCGCGGCCCGGTCGCGGCAGTCGGACATCCATCGGCGGGAGGTGCGTTACCTCCTCTCGATGATGTTCCGGATGCTCTGCTTCGTGCTCGCCGTGGTCGCCTTCCACGGCTGGCTGCGGTTTGTCGCTGTCGCGATGGCCGTGATCATTCCGTGGGTCGCGGTGGTCATCGCCAATGGCGGTCCGGCGCCCGAACGCGACCGGCCCGCCAGCTACGATCCGGGCCAGCCGGCGGCGGGCGAGCCGCCGGCCCTGGAGG
>NZ_CDWRCM010000182.1:8595-9396 GCF_977927585.1 Frankia sp. CcWB2
CGATCCCCACCGGGTGGTCGACAGCGAGGGCTGGGTGGATGACGAGGGCTGGGCGCACGGCCATCCGGACCCACCGGGCCGGGACGGCAGCGGGCTCGGCGAGGCGCCCGTCTCCGGGCCGTCGGGTTGACGTCAGGTTGAGCCGGTGAGGTGCATCAGCTTCACCACTGACTACGGACTCGCCGACGGCTTTGTTGCAGCCTGCCACGGGGTGATCCTGCAGACGGTGCCGGACGCCCGGATCATCGACGTGACCCACCTGGTGCCGCCGGGGGACGTGCGGCGGGGGGCGGCCGTGCTCGCCCAGACGGTGGGTTCCCTGCCTCGGGGGGTGCACCTCGCCGGGGTGGGTACGTCGCGCCGGGCCCTGGCACTGCGCGCGGTCGGCGGTCACCTGGTCGGGCCCGACAACGGCCTGCTGATCTCCGCGGCCGAGCGGTTGGGGGGGGATCGAGGCCGCGGTCACGCTGGCGGTGCGGCCCGGAACCCCCGCGACGTTCCACGGCCGGGACGTCTTCGCCCCGGTGGCTGCCGCCCTGGCGCGCGGGACGCCGCTCCAGGAGGTCGGTGAGCCGGTGGAGCCGGCGACCCTGGTCCGTCCGCGGGCGGCCCTGGCTCGGCTACGCCCGGATGGCACCGTGGAGACCGAGGTGGTCCTCGTTGACACGTTCGGCAACGTCCAGCTCGCGGCCTCCGGCGCGCTGCTCGGCGCGGCCGGGCTGCGCCCGCCGGGTCGGGCGGTGCTGCGACCGCTCCGGCGGGACCGCCCGACCGGGGCCGAGCAGGCGGTCGGGCCGCCCG
>NZ_CDWRCM010000183.1:0-2138 GCF_977927585.1 Frankia sp. CcWB2
CCGTGTGATGCAGTACCCCCTCGGCCCGGTCGAGATCGGCCACAGTCGGGCGCAGCTCGGTCAGTGCCCAGCTCGGGTCGCTGGCGGCCACGGTGGTCCCGGTGACCTCGTAGTTCTGCGGCGGAACATCCGCGGTGAACGGGCTCGTCCGGACCGCCTCGGCAATCGCGCCCGCATCCCCGGCCGACGGCGGGAAGGTGCCGGCGCCGCGAGCTACGGCGGCGACGACGCGGCTGGTTTCCCCGGGGGCCGACGCCACCGAGGACGATCTGGAACAGGCGAACGCCGTACCCACGGTCACAACTCCCGCGGTGACCAGAGTTGCGGTGGGCAGTACCACCCGGCGCACGATACGGGGACGGTTACCGCGGACGGCGGACCGAGGACGACTATGGCGAGCCATGCTGTGCACCTACCCAGTTTGCGCAGGTGAACCCCCTGAAGGGGGATACTCCAACGGTCAACCCGACGACAGATCACATCGTGATCCCGTTGATATTCTCCCATCTCTCATCACCTCCGCCCACATTAGTCTCACCAAGATAAAATCTTGGCAAGATGTGATGCGATGCTTGACCGAACGTGGTGTCCATCCCATCGGAGCCGTCGGGCCCGCCACCCGGGGGGAGGCTGCCATTCGAGGGGGTCCCCGTCGTCTCGTCGATGGACATCGCGGCGAGTGGCACACCTACGATTCCGCGGCCCCGGGCATTCACAGAACCAGCTCACAGCAAGCTCACAGCAAGACCTCAGGTAACAGCCAGCCAAGGAGGCGAAGCTGACACCATGCAATCGGTGCGGGTCCTCGTGGTAGACGACGAGACGACACTGGCGGAGTTGCTGTCGATGGCGCTGCGCTACGAGGGGTGGGAAGTGCGCAGCGCCGCGGATGGTCGCGGAGCGCTGCGGCTCGCCCGCGACTTCCGGCCGGACGCGGTCGTTCTCGATATCATGCTGCCCGACATGGACGGCTTGGAGGTGCTTCGGCGCCTGCGGGCGGAGAGCCCGGACGTACCGGTGCTGTTTCTGACCGCCCGGGACGCCGTCGAGGACCGGGTGGCGGGACTCACCGCCGGCGGCGACGATTACGTCACGAAGCCGTTCAGTCTCGAGGAGCTCGTCGCGCGGCTGCGCGGACTGATGCGTCGCGCCGCGCGCACCACCGAGGCGTTGCAGGGCGCCCGGCTCGTCGTCGGCGACCTCACGATGGACGAGGAGAGCCGGGAGGTGCAGCGCGCCGGCCAGCCGGTGCACCTCACCGCCACCGAGTTCGACCTGCTGCGCTTCTTCATGCGCAACCCACGCCGGGTGCTCAGCAAGGCCCAGATCCTCGACCGGGTCTGGAACTACGACTTCGGCGGCCAGGCGAACGTCGTCGAGCTCTACGTCTCGTACCTGCGCAAGAAGATCGACGCCGGCCGCCCCCCGATGATCCACACGATGCGCGGGGCCGGGTACGTCCTGCGGCCGGCCGATCCGGCGCTGGCACCGAAGACCTCCGCCACCCCGTCATCGAGGGGCACCGCGCCGGGCCCGGCATGAGCTCCCCGGCTCACCGGATCGTGCCGGTCTCGCCCTCGCGCTGGTCGCTGCGCACCCGGCTGCTCGTCCTACTGATGCTCCTGCTGGCGACCGTCTCGCTGGCGATCGTGTTCGTCACCGCCGTCGCGCTGCGAGGTGTCCTCGTCGACCAGCTCGACAGGCGGCTGCGGGAGGCCAGCGGACGATGGGACCGGCCGGAACCCGCCTTTCTTCAGAACCTCCCGTCCTTCCCGGCCCCGGCCGAGGGGAACGCCGGCTACGGCACTGCCGGCGTCTCGGCCACCGCCGCCGGCTCCGCTGCCCCCGCCGATTCCGCTGCCGACTCCGCTGCCGCCGGCCAGCCGTCCAGCCTCAGCCCGCAGCAGCTGCGGGTCCGCCGGTTCTTCCGTGGACCGGTCGATCCGGGAACGCTGGGAGCCGTCGTGGACGAGGATGGAACCTACGGGGCCTTCATCGATACCGCCGGTGAGGGGAAGGAGCTGACCACCGCCGAGACCGCCGTCGTCGCGGGCATTCCCGCCTACCTGCGGCCGTATACCCGGGCGTTCGGCGATCAGGGTGACTATCGGCTCCTCGCGAGGACCACCCCTGACGGT
>NZ_CDWRCM010000183.1:2632-4316 GCF_977927585.1 Frankia sp. CcWB2
GGTGGCCCTGTCGGTGCGTGTGCCGCAGGTCGACACCGACCCGCGCACAGAGGTCGGCCAGGTCGGGGCGGCACTCAACCGGATGCTCGGCCACATCGGTGCCGCGCTGGCCGCCCGGCACGCGAGCGAGATGCGGATGCGCCAGTTCCTCGCCGACGTCAGCCACGAACTGCGCACTCCGCTCGCGGCGATCAGCGGGTACGCCGAGCTGACCCGCCGGACCCGCGAGCACGTCCCCGCGGACGTCACCTACGCGATGAGCCGGGTCGAGTCCGAAAGCGCGCGGATGACGGCGCTGGTCTCCGACCTGCTGCTGCTCGCCCGGCTCGACTCCGGTCGGGATCTGGTCCGGGAACCGGTGGACGTCTCCCGGCTGATCGTCGACGCGGTCAGCGACGCGCACGTGGCCGCCCCGGGCCACCGCTTCGCCCTCGGCCTGCCCGAGGAGCCGGTCACGGTCACCGGGGACCCGGCCCGCCTGCACCAGGTTCTCGCGAACCTGCTGGCCAACGCCCGCACCCACACGCCGCCGGGCACCCAGGTCACGGCGAGCCTGACCGTGAGCGGCCCCACGGCGATCCTCGCGGTCGTGGACGACGGCCCGGGCATCCCCCCGGATCTGCTCCCCGAGGTCTTCCAACGCTTCGCGCGCGGCGACAGCTCGCGGTCCCGCGCCGCCGGTAGCACCGGGCTGGGGCTCGCCATCGTCGCCGCCGTCGTCGAGGCACATCACGGGCACGTGCAGGCCACGAGCGAGCCGGGACGCACCGCCTTCATGGTCGAGCTGCCCCGATGCCTCCCACCCTCGGGGACGGTCCCACCCGAGCCTGCCCGCCTGACCGGCCCGACGCACCCCGACCGAGCTTCACAGCCTGCGTACAGGTAGATCACAAGAAGCCGAAAGGTCCGCGGTCGACAGTGATCCCCATGTCGCCCATACTCACCGACCCGGTGCCCCTCTCCGGAGGCGGTCGGGCCCCTGGACATCGGCGGCGCATGCCGTGGACCAGGGACCAGCCCCACCATGTGCCCTCCCCCGACGCCCCCACCGAGACCGGGCCCCCGGTCGACGGCTCCGGTGGCCTCGTAGCCGCCGAAGACGTGGCCGCCGAGGACGCCCGCTGGGCCCGACCAGCACTGGTCACCCTGCTGGTGGGCACAGGTGTGCTCTACCTGTGGGGCCTCGGCGCGTCGGGATGGGCGAACGCGTTCTACTCGGCCGCGGTCCAGGCCGGCTCGGTGAGCTGGAAGGCGTTCTTCTACGGCTCCTCGGACGCTGCCAACTCAATCACGGTCGACAAGCCGCCGGCCTCCCTGTGGGTCATGGCGCTGTCCGTCCGGATCTTCGGCCTGAGCGCCTGGAGCATCCTCGTGCCCCAGGCGCTGATGGGTGTCGTCACCGTCGGCCTGCTCTACCAGACCGTGCGGCGGCAATTCTCCGCCGGTGCGGGCCTGCTCGCCGGCGCGGTGCTGGCCCTGACCCCGGTCGCGGCCCTGATGTTCCGGTTCAACAACCCGGACGCCCTGCTCGTGCTGCTCCTGGTCGCCGCGGCCTACGCGACGTTGCGGGCGATCGAGCAGGCGAGCACCCGCTGGCTGGTGTTCGCCGGGGTCCTGGTCAGCTTCGCCTTCCTGACGAAGCTGCTGCAGGCACTGCTCGTCGTCCCTGTCTTCGCACTGGTGT
>NZ_CDWRCM010000183.1:4519-5716 GCF_977927585.1 Frankia sp. CcWB2
GGGCTCGGCCGACTTACCGGCAACGAGACCGGCAGCGTCGGCGGTGGCCGGATGGGCGGCCTGCCGGAATTCATCGGGAACGACGCGGCAGGCGCCGTTCCCGGCGGCGGCACGGTCGTCTTCGGTCCCGGGGGTCCGGGCGGCCGCGGGGGCGGCATGTGGGGCCAGGCCGGTTGGACCCGCATGTTCGGCTCGGCGGTCGGCGGTCAGATCTCCTGGCTGCTCCCGACCGCACTGATCCTGCTCGTCGCCGGACTGTGGATCACCCGGCGCACCCCGCGGACGGACCGCGCCCGCGCCGCCTTCCTCCTCTGGGGCGGCTGGCTGCTCGTCACCGGCATCGTCTTCAGCCAGATGAAGGGCATCTTCCACGCCTACTACACGGTGGCGCTCGCCCCGGCGGTCGGCGCCCTGGTGGGGATGGGCTGCGCGCTGCTCTGGCGTCAGCGCCGGCATCCCGCCGCCGCCGTGGTCTCGGCCGCCACGATGGCTGCCACCACCGCCTGGTGCTACACCCTGTTGAACCGCACCCCCCAGTGGCATCCGTGGATCCGGTACGCCGTGCTCGTCGCCGGGATCATCGCGGCGCTCGGGTTCCTCGCAGCCATCCGACTGCCGCGGCGGGCCGCGCTCGGCGTCGCCGCCGTGGCGCTGGTCGCCGGGCTCCTCGGACCCGGCTCGTACGCCATCGCCACCGCGGCGACCCCGCACACCGGCTCGATCCCGGCTGCGGGTCCCGCCGGCGCCGGCTTCGGCGGGCCGGGTGGCGGCCGCATGGGCCAGGGCGGCCTGCAGGCCGGCCGTCAGCAGGGCTTCCCGCCGCAGGGCATGGGCCAGGGCGGCCCGCAGGCTGGCCCACAGGGTGGTGGAATCTTCCCCGGTGGGGCCTTCCCCGGCGGTGGGCAGCAGATGCCCGGCGGCCAGGGCGGGATGCCCGGCCAGGCGGGTGGTGGTGCCGGAACCGGAACCAGCGTGCTGGGGAACGGGATCCTCGGCGGGCAGGAGACCCGGGGCGGTGGCCCGGGCGGTCTACTCAGCGCCGTCACTCCCAGCGACGCGATCGTGAAGCTGCTCAGGCAGAACGCGGACTCCTACACCTGGGTCGCCGCCGCGGTCGGCTCGAATAGCGCAGCCGGATACCAGCTCGCGACCCAGGACCCGGTCATGCCGGTCGGCGGGTTCAACGGGAGCGACCCC
>NZ_CDWRCM010000183.1:5741-6195 GCF_977927585.1 Frankia sp. CcWB2
GGGCGGGATGCCCCGCCAGGCGGGTGGTGGTGCCGGAACCGGAACCAGCGTGCTGGGGAACGGGATCCTCGGCGGGCAGGAGACCCGGGGCGGTGGCCCGGGCGGTCTACTCAGCGCCGTCACTCCCAGCGACGCGATCGTGAAGCTGCTCAGGCAGAACGCGGACTCCTACACCTGGGTCGCCGCCGCGGTCGGCTCGAATAGCGCAGCCGGATACCAGCTCGCGACCCAGGACCCGGTCATGCCGGTCGGCGGGTTCAACGGGAGCGACCCCTCGCCCACCCTGGCACAGTTCAAGCAGTACGTCGCCGAAGGAAAGATCCACTATTTCATCGGCGGCGGCGGTTTCGGTCAGGCCAACGGCGGTAGCTCGTCCTCACGGGAGATCTCCAGCTGGGTGACGGAGAACTTCACCTCGAAGACGGTCGACGGCGTGACCCTCTACGACCTGACC
>NZ_CDWRCM010000183.1:6526-6933 GCF_977927585.1 Frankia sp. CcWB2
CGGGCCGGACGGCGGCCGTCCGCGCCCGATGCTGGACGTCGTCATCCCCGTATACAACGAGGAGAACGACCTCGCTCCCTGCGTCCGACGGCTGTACGCCCACCTGACCGGGACGTTCCCGTACCCCTTTCAGATCACGATCGCCGACAACGCCAGCACCGACGGCACCTCGGTCATCGCCCAGGCGTTGGAGAAGGAGCTCCCCGAGGTCGCCGCGATCCACCTCGAAGCCAAGGGCCGCGGCCGGGCACTGCGGGCGGCTTGGGGCATCTCGCCCGCACCGGTGCTCGCCTACATGGACGTCGACCTGTCGACCGGCCTCGCCGCGCTGCTGCCCCTGGTGGCCCCGCTCATCAGCGGCCACTCGGATCTCGCGATCGGCACCCGGCTCTCCCCCGCCTCCCGGG
>NZ_CDWRCM010000183.1:7242-10098 GCF_977927585.1 Frankia sp. CcWB2
TCGTGCGGGGACCGCGCCGGGAGGTGCTCTCCCGCTGCTACAACCTGATCCTCCGCAGAACACTGGCGGCCCGGTTCTCCGACGCGCAGTGCGGCTTCAAGGCGATCCGCGCCGACGCCGCGGCAGGCCTGCTGCCCTTGGTGGAAGACAGCGGCTGGTTCTTCGACACCGAGCTGCTCGTCCTGGCCGAACGGGCCGGAATGCGCATCCACGAGATCCCGGTCGACTGGATCGATGATCCGGACAGCCGCGTCGACGTGCTCGCCACGGCCATCGCTGACCTGAAGGGTGTGGTCCGCCTCTTGCGGGCGTTCGGCAGCGGAAAGCTACCGCTCGCCAGGCTGCACCAGGAGTTCGGCCGAGGCCCGCTCACCGCCGGCCACGCCGAGGAGGGCAAGGCCGTCGAGGTCCCGGGGGTACCGAAGGGACTCACCGGTCAGCTCCTGCGATTCGCCGCGATCGGGATCGCCAGCACGCTGTCCTATCTGGTGCTCTTCGTCCTGCTGCGGACAGTCACCGGGGCGCAGGTCGCGAACCTGCTGTCGCTGCTTCTCACGGCGGTTGCGAACACCCCGGCGAACCGGCGGCTGACCTTCGGTCTCACCGGTCCGGAGCGCGCCGGTCGCCACCATCTGCAGGGCCTGGTGGTGTTCGCCGTCGGCCTCGGCCTGACCAGCGGTTCGCTCGCGCTCCTGCACGCGGCGAGCACGAACCCCGGCCGCGGCATTGAACTCTCCGTGCTGGTGCTGGCGCACCTGGCCTCCACGGTCATCCGGTTCCTTCTACTGCGCGCCTGGGTCTTCCGCCCGGGCCGGGAGGCGGGGGACGTGGCCGGGACGCTCCCGGCCACGACACCCCCGCGGAGGCAGAACCCGACCGGCGGGATCAGGGACACAGCGTAATCAGGAACGCAGCGTAATCAGGAACGCAGAATAAGCAGCAGGTCACCGACCTCGACGGAGTCGCCGCTGGAGCGGACGAGCTCCACGACGGTCCCGCCCACCGGGCTGGTCACCGCGGCCTCCATCTTCATCGCCTCCACCACCGCCAGCCGCTGGCCCTTCGTCACCGTGTCGCCCACCGCGACGCTGAACGTGACGATGCCGGGCAGCCCGGCGCCCACCTGGTTCGGATCGGCGAGGTCCGCCCGACGGGCCACCGTGGTGGTGGCCGTGATGGACGCGTCCCGGACCCGCACCGGCCGGGGCTGGCCGTTGACCCGCAGGTACAGGGTGCGCATCGCGGAGTCGTCCGGTTTGGAGAGCGTCTCCAGCTCCACGATGATCTCCACCCCGGGCTCCAAGGTGACGGTGAGCGGAACGCCGGGCCGCAGCCCGTACAAAAAGCCGTCGGTCGGGACCACGGAGGAGTCCCCGTAGGCGTCCACCGCCCGCAGGTAGTCCTTCCACGGGCCGGGGAAGAGCAGCCTGGACAGGGCCGCCCGCCGCCGGGTCCCCGGGAAAGAGAGCTCGGCGGCGTCCGCCGCGTCGAGGTCGACGAACGGCGGCGCCGGGCGGCGCCCGGCCAGCGCCCGTTCCCGGAACGGTTCGGCGAAGCCGGCCGGCGGCGTGCCGAGTTCACCTGCGAGGTAGCCGAGCACGCTGGCCGGCAGGTCGAACTCCTCGGGATGCGCACGCAACCGGTCCACGTCGACGGATCCGCCGGCGATGAACAGCGCCAGGTCACCGACGACCTTGCTGGTCGGCGTCACCTTGATCGGCTTGCCGAGCAGCTCGTTGGCGATCGCGTAGCACTCGGTGACCTCGGCCCACCGGTCCCCCAGCCCCAGCGCGATCGCCTGCTGACGCAGGTTCGTCAGCTGGCCGCCGGGAATCTCGTGCCGGTACACGGCCCCGGTCGGGGCCCGCAGCCCCGCCTCGAACGGGGCGTAGAGGTCGCGCACGGCCTCCCAGTACGGCTCCATCGCGGACAGCGCGGGCAGCGCGATGCCGGTCGCCCGGGGAGTGTGGTCGGTCGCCGCCACCAACGCGGACATGTTGACCTGGCTGGTGCCGCCGGACATCGGCGCGGCGGCGGCGTCCACCGCGTCCACCCCGGCCGCGGACGCCGCGAGCAGGGTGGCGAGCTGGCCGCCCGCGGTGTCGTGGGTGTGCAGGTGGACGGGCCGGTCGAAACGCTCCCGCAGGGCCGTCACCAGCGTGGCCGCCGCCGCCGGGCGCAGCAGTCCCGCCATGTCCTTCACGGCGAGCACATGCACACCCGCCTCGACGAGCTGTTCGGCGAGGCGCAGGTAGTAGTCGAGGGTGTAGATCCGCTCCGCCGGATCGGAGAGGTCACCGGTGTAGCAGAGCGTCCCTTCGGCGATCGCCCCGGTACCGAGCACCGCCTCGATCGCCGGGCGCATCTGCTCGATGTCGTTCAGCGCGTCGAAGATCCGGAAGATGTCGACGCCGGTCGCCGCGGCCTCGGCGACGAACGCCCGGACGACGTCGTCCGGGTAGGGGGTGTACCCGACCGCGTTGCGCCCCCGCAGCAGCATCTGCAGGCAGATGTTCGGTGCGGCCTGGCGCAGCGCAGCGAGCCGCTCCCACGGATCCTCCGCGAGAAAGCGCAGCGCGACGTCGTAGGTCGCCCCGCCCCAGGCCTCCAGGCTCAGCAGGTTCGGCGTCAGCGCGGCGTACGACGGGGCGGCCGCCAGGATGTCGAAGCTGCGCAGCCTCGTGGCCAGCAGCGACTGGTGGGCGTCACGCAAGGTGGTGTCGGTGACGGCCAGCGCCCCCTGGGCGCGCAGCCACGCCGCCCAGCCCGCCGGCCCGAGCTCCGTCAGCAGCTGCCGGGATCCCGCCGGCAGCTGCGTGCCGCCGGGCGCCGTGCCGCGGGGCGCCGCCACCTGCG
>NZ_CDWRCM010000184.1:0-4503 GCF_977927585.1 Frankia sp. CcWB2
AGGCATGCCACATCAGGTCACAGCAGGCCACGTCGAGCCAACATTACGCACAGTTACCAAACTGGCTGGGGTTTCACGCCCACCCCGGTTAACTTCGAAGACCCGGTATCGGCCAGCACGATCCGGCCGCGCCCGGACGCCGTGTCGAGGCGGCCGTGTGCCGGGTACAGCCGATCCCCGCGCCGGCAGTCCCGCGCTGGAACCCCGAATGGGCCGAACACCGGCACGTCGACGCAGAAATACCCCGCATGGCTGCCCCGGAAGAGCCCGTCCGGCCCAATGACGATGTCCAGATAGAAATCCCGCAGCCCGCCGGACCCCGGGCTCACCCGCTCCAGGGAGCACCAGCGCCCGGCGATCCGCGCTGCTTCCGCAGGCTTCTGGGGCCTCGCCCCGCCGCCCCTTCCCTCCGCCACGTCTCGCCCGCAGGTCCCGGAGGCAGGCGTTCCGGTCTCATGGGTTCCCGGTCGGACACCGCTTGCCCCAGGCCGGCCGCCGGCCTCCCGGCGGCGCTCGATCACCTCCGCAGCCAGCTGGGCAAGGGCCCGCAATACCTGCCCGCTCCCGCTTCCCCGACTCATGCGACCGCCATCCCGATCATCGCAGCCCCGGACCCCGGCGCGGGCATGTCCTGTTCCGCCGTACCGTCCCCGGCCCGGCAGCATCGGTCCCGCCGCCCTTCCTCAAAATCCCGGCAGGATGTTGTTGAGAGCTTTCTTGAGTGAAGCCCCATACAGCGTCGTCTGGCTGCCAACAACAGTCACACTGCCTTCTGTCACATTCACGAAGGCGGGGCTTACGGTCGCCTTCAGGCTGCCGGGACTTTGGAGCATCGAAACTTTCATGTCAATCGATCTGGCCACCAGGCGCGGCATCAATACATGCTCGTCCATGAGACTCACCCGAAAATACTGGGCGGCATAGTTCTTCAGTTCCAAACAACATTTTGACGCCAATTCGTACGTTACATTTTCCGCCACCACCATCGCCAGCGTGATAGCCGTGGTCTCGCTGATCCTGGCGGTCGGCCTTCTGAATCTCTGCACGGTGGACGAAAAATGGTAGACGACAGCCCGTGTGCCGGCGAGAAGAGTCTCCATGCGGATGTTCCTGCGCTGTTCGGCGCGGCGGACGACCTCGTCGACGTACTGCTGCGGGGTCCATGTAGCGGCCCGGTCCGCGGCCTGTCGGGTGTGCTGGTCTGGCTGGGAGACAGGCCGGCTCTGCTGCTGCGGGAGCTGCTGCGGCGAGCCGACTGGTGCTGGTCTGGCTGGGAGACGGTTCGGCCGGGGAGGGTGAGGCTGGACGCCGTGCGGACGAAGGCAGCGGGTCGGGGTGCTTGCTCTCCCGGGCGAGGCGGCGGGCAGCGGCGACCGCGCCGAGGGCGACCGCCATGTCCGGGTCGTCCACCTGGACGACCGGGCGCCCGGTGTGTCGCTGGATGTGCTCGGTGACGGTCGGCAGCCGGCAGCTTCCGCCGGCGGGCACCACGGCCATGATCTGGTCCCAGCTCAGCTCGGCGGTGGCGCGGATCAGGTCGCACTCGGCCAGGGTCCGGTCGATCAGCGGGCCTACGGCCTCGGCCAGCTGACCGCGGGTGAGGGTGAACGGCTCCGGCGGGTCGAGGACGGTGAGAAACTGGTAGGCCTCTGGCTGGGTGGCGAGCGTGCACTTCAGCCGTTCGCAGTCCTCCCGCAGCAGGATGCGGCGGCGCAGCACGTCCTCGTCGTCGGGGTCCCCGTCCAGCACCTTCACGCTCTGCGGCAGGCGTTCCCGGACGAGCCTCAGGATCGCCCGGTCGAAGGCGCCGCCGCCCAGGTCGTAGACCAGCACCGGCAGCCCGGTCTCGGAGAGGCGGGTGCTGCTCAGGGCGTGCAGCGCTGCCGCGGACGGCTCCGTGACGAGCTTGCTGCGGGCCGGGTCGAATCCAGCGACCTTGGCGGTGCGGCGCATCAGGTCGCGTCTGGCCCGCTGCCAGCTCGCCGGGACGGTGATGACCACCTGCTCCGGCTCGCCCTCGCCGGCGATGCGTTCCTCAGCGCAGGTGCGTAGGAATCGCAGGACCTCGGCGGCGAGATCGTGCGGCTGCAGGACACGGGCGCCCAGCATGCTGGGGATGTCCGTGCCAAACTCGCGTTTGAACTCGGCGCGGTAGTACTGCGGGTACTGCTGCCGCTGGTGCTCCGCGGCCGCTCCCACCGCCAGGCTGCCGTCCGGCCGGCCGCAGACCGAGGTACGGAACGAGGTCTGGCCGTAGGACGAGGACGGGTCACGGATGGTGAGCACGGAGCCGTCTGGCCGGCCGATGACGACGGCGGAGTTCCAGGTGCCGAAGTCGATGCCCAGCACCAGGCCGGGAGTGACCGTCATCGGACGGCCAGCGCGTCGACGCGGTCGAGCAGGTGCTGGCCGACGGCCAGCCGGTCAATCAGCACGGCGCGGCGCTCGTCGCGGGCCTGCCCGGTGGCGGCGTGACTCTCCCGCAACCTGCGCCGGGTCGCGCCAAGCGCGTCCAGCTCGGCACCCAGCAGGTCGGCGAACTGCTGCTCCACCCGAAGCCGGGCATGGGCGGCACCTACGTCGAAGGTCTCCAGGGCGCTCCTGGTGGCCGTCACGACCTGGTCGTGCAGGCTGCGCCGCAGCTCCTGGACGGCGCGGGTGGAGGCGGCGCGGCGCTGGTCGAGCTGCGTCCTGACATCCTGGAAGGCGTCCTGGAAGGCGGTGCCCAGCTCGATCACCGTGTTCAGGGACTGGAACGGGCCGCCGGAGGATGACGACTCCGCCCCGAAGGAGCTGACCGGCCCGCCGAAAGCCGTGGCCATGCCGCGGCCCATCACGAACCTGACCAGCAGGGAGGCGATCTGGGCCGGCGGCGTGTTCCGGGTGACCGCACCAGCGACTATCTTCATACGCTCACGCAGTGTCACCCGCTGTTCGCGGGCCGCCCGGACGATCTCGTCGGTGTCGGGCACCGGGATGTCGGCTGCGTCCACCAGACTCCCGGCCTCGATGCCAAGGGTGTCCGCGTTGGTCGGTGGGAGATGCCTGGAGCCGTCGACGGAACCGCCGGCCGGGCTGGCCGTGCCGGTGTGGGCGGCCAGCGTCTCGTAGGCGTTCCGGGCGATGACAGCGACAGCGCGCCGAGCCTGGTCGGCCGCGGTGGCGAGGGTGCGGGTGCACTCGACGGCGGCCGCCCGGAGCCGTTCGATCTCCGCACCCGGTTCGGCGCCATCCGCCGCGGCGAAACCGGTCGGAGCGATGCCGGCCAGGGCGAGGGCCTGCGCCGCCGCCGCGAAGTCGGCCGCCAAGGCATCCCGGACCGGGGGGATCCGCTCGGCCCAGATCGCCTCCAGCACGCTGTGCCAGGACGCCTCCGCGGCGGTCAGGTGCCGCAGGCGTTCCTCAGCCTGGTCGAGGTCGGCGGTGGCCCGCTGCCAGGGCGCATCGTCGTCCATGATCTGCAGCTCGTCGCGAAGCGTGGCCTGGGCCGCGGCGAGCGCGCCCAGCAAGCCGTCGAGGGCGCGGTCGAGCCGCGCGGCCTCGGTACGCGCGCCGAGGCCCTCCCACAGAGCCTCTTCCAGCTCGGAGAACCCGGATCTGGTGTCCGGCCCCGGGTCCGGCATCCCGGACCCCAGCTCCTCCAGGTACTCCAGCCGGCGGTAGGTCGACACAGGAAACACGGGGCTCTCCGACCCGTGCTCCCCGGCTAGGCCTGCATCTTGGTGCGGGTGTCCCGGACAACGATCTGCGGGTCCCGGACCTTGTCGGTTTTCGTCACCACGGTGAGGACGGTGTCGCAGGCCTCCAGCGCCTCCCGCAGAAACCGCAGCTCGCCAGTGGTGAGCGGCTCCACCGCGTCCACCACGAAGACGAGCACGTCGGCCCGGCCGAGGTGGCTGCGGGTGATCGCACTGTGGGCCGGGTCCAGGCTGCCGATGCCAGGCGTGTCGACGATCACGATGCCGGAGCGGAGCCGCTCCACAGGTGCCTCGATCCGCACACCCGCCACCCGCCGCCGGTTGCCGGGGTTGCCCTGCTCGACGACATGTTCCGGGAGCTGGTCCACCCCGATCTCGACCTCGGTCTCGGCGCCTTGCCCACCCGTGCCGCCGCCACCAGCAGCGGGTTCCCGGCGGCGCACCCAGGCACGGTCGGCGGGCCCCCAGGCAAGCGCGGAGACCACACACGTCGCCACGTCGACGTCGGACGGGAACAGGTCCGGCCGGCCGACCAGGGCGCCGACCAGGCTGGACTTGCCGCGTTTGAACTCGCCGCAGACGACCACGTGCCGCCGGTCGGACGCCAGCCGCTCGTGGTCCTCCCGCAGCCGCCGCCGCACGCCCGCCCCGACGAGATCGGCGGTGGCCACCTCGACCTCGTCGGACAGCTCCAGTACCGCGCGCCGGACCGTGTCGAGTCCGGAGCTCCTCGCGGCCTCGGTTCCTTCCCTGCTCTCCGGGGACTTCTCGACAGCCCTGGGAATCCCAGGCATCGGCAGGCTGG
>NZ_CDWRCM010000184.1:4764-5341 GCF_977927585.1 Frankia sp. CcWB2
GCCGGTGCTCCCGTGTCGGTCACTGCGGTCGTCGCGGCGGCCTCGGCCTCGGGATGGCCGAACACGGTCACCTGCTGCGGCCGCAGCAGGTCGTCACGCCAGCGGTAGCCGGGGCGGATGGTCGCCGCGATGTGCCCGGTGAGGTCACGCCCGGCGGTGTCCGGGGCCGGGCGCCGGTTCAGCACCTCGTGCCGCCGCGGGTCGGCCGGGCCCTCGTCCCGGACAGGATGCACCTCGCAGACCGGCAGCAGATCGGCGAGGGACTGGCGCACCCACGCCAGCGCGGCCGGGTCCAGCGGCGCGGAGCCGACCTGCCCGACCAGCACGTCCAGCCGGTCCAGCACGTCGATGACCCGCAGGGCCACCGGATGCGGCTCCTGCGCGCCAGGCTCTGCGAACCCGTCCCCGTCCCCGGGACGGGAGACGACCCCGACGGGAGCCGCGGCGACGGGAGCCGCGGCGCCGCTCCGGGCCGAAGCGGTCTGATCGAGGTGCCGGTTGCCGGCCCTGACGAGCGCATCGATCTGGCGGGCCAGGGCGTCGAGTTGGCGCGTGAGCGCGACCAGCCGGTCGACCA
>NZ_CDWRCM010000184.1:5670-6116 GCF_977927585.1 Frankia sp. CcWB2
CCCAGGACGGAACGCCGTCGGTGTCGTGGCCACTCTCCGGCCCGCGCCGCCGTGCCAGCCCGCGCAGCAGGCCGGTCATCGCGAGCCCCCCGCCGGTGCTGTCCTGATGGACCCCTTCATCGTTTCCCCGTCCCCTCGTTTTCCGCCATCTCCGAGTCGTCCGCCGTCTCGCCGTCGGCGTGTTCGTCGTAGGCGAGCAGAGCCCGCGCACGGGCGATCAGGTCGGCCGCGTCGGCCGCGCGTTGCCGCAGCCGGCTGTAGCAGCCCAGCAGGGTGCGGGCCGCGCCCTGGGTCGCCGCGTCCAGAGTCGGGTCGGCCTGCCGGCGCGCCCACACCTGGACGCGCCGTTCCGCGGCGGCGACCAGCTCCGCCGGGGTGGCCGCGGCGGGCAGGCCAAGCCGGTCGGCGCAGCCCCGGCCGTGCTCGCCGGTCACCCGGAGCACCTC
>NZ_CDWRCM010000184.1:6221-9425 GCF_977927585.1 Frankia sp. CcWB2
CTCGGCCTCCGCCGCCGTCAGGTCGAGATCGCCCCGGTAATGCGCGGCCAGCAGATCGAGCTCGTGGAAAGCCGGCTCCTCGGCACGGGCCCGTTCCAGTTCCTCCGCCAGGTCCTCGACCATCTCCGGCACCAGCCGGCCGGCCCGCACGACCCTGGTCCGGGTGCGGACGAGCACCGCGTCGACGTCACGCAGCCCGCCGTCCATCCTGATCAGATCTGCCCGGTTACCGAAGTGCCCAGTCAGGACGCGACGCAGCTGCGCCACCCCGCTGTCCCGCACAAGCTGGGCGCGCAGGGCCTCGGGGCCCAGCCCATCGCGCAGATACCGGGCTGCGAGCAGCACGCCCCAGCCGCCCAGCCGGCCGTGCACCCACTGCCGCGCCTGCTGGGGGACATCGATCCCGGGGCAGCTCGGGGCGGTGAACCGGTCGGCGTCGGCCAGGACCCGGGCCAGGCGCGGGGGCTCGATGGCGGCCAGATCGGCCAGCACGGCGAAGGCGTCGTCGGGCAGCGTCTGGGCGCCGGCGGCTGCCAGGCCGGCGACCGGGAGCACACTGTGGAACAGCCTGCGCAGACCCGGATCGGCGGCGTAGCGGGCAGCGACGACGCCTGCCGCGGCCATCGGGTCGAACCCAAGCAGGTCCCGGTCCGGCCCCGGCGGCGGCGGCCAGTACTGGTCACATCGGGTCAGCACACCGAACGCCCTGATCGGGGTCACCGCAGCCGCGGCCTCGCCGAGAAAGTCGACGACCGCTGCCCGTCCCTCGTCCGACAGCGCGCGGCTGAACAGATAGACGATCGCGTCGGCCCGGTCGAGCTCGACCATGCTCTCCGCGTGCACCCGCCGCGCGTCCCCGCCAGAGGCCGCCAGCACCCGCTCCGCCACGGCCTGCTCGGCCGGGTCGGCGATGCCCAGCGCCGCCAGGGTGTTCGCCGAGTCGGTATGGTGCACACTCCCCAGGCCCGGAGTATCGACGAGCCGGAACCGCCGCAGCATGGGGATCGGCAGGCCCACCTCCACCTTGCGGATGTCAGCGAGCAGCTCGTCCGGCGTGCCGTCCCGCGTGGTCAGCCGTTCGAGCAGCTCGACCGGGTGCCGCTCGCGCCGCCCGTCCCGCCGGTGGACGATCATCGCGGGGACGTCGCTGTAGTGCATCTCCTGGACGTTGAAGGTCAGCTCCAGCCGCCCGGTGGCCGCCGCCTCGTACCCCAACAGGGCATTCACCGCGGTGGACTTCCCCGCCTTGATCCGCCCGACGACCGCGACACGCATCGGCTCATCCCGGCGCAGCACCACCCGCCGCACCACCGCGAACAGGTCCGCCAGCTCGTCGGACGCCCCGCCGTCCGGACCTGGGTTCTCGGCCGCGAGCCGGTCGACCAGTCGGTTGAACACGTCACTGTCGACAGCGCCGCTCACGGGATCCGCCACACCGCTCACCGGCCGCCACCAGACCTGATCAAGCACTGGACACGGTCGACAGCCTGGCCGCGCCAACGGGACCCGGCACAGCCCGCGGCTCCCAGGTCTGTGCGGAGAACGCGGCGCAGGGCGGGTGCCTGGCTGCTCTGCCCCGCGTTCCAGTCGACCGACGACGGCTGGTGTGCCATGGTCAGCACGCGCCGCGGATGAGGCATGCGTGCTCTTTCCACCACGTGAGGACGACTCCCGGAACCAGATTCTCGTGAATCGCGACGATGCGCTCGGCATCGAAGGACCAGTTGATCTGGAAGAGGCCACCGGGCAGTAGGCCGCAGACTCTACGACCGACCGAGTTTCCCCCGACCTGCGCGTACCACCATCCATTCACTGCCTGGTTGCATTCCGCATGAGCGGCAAGCGACCGCGTGGCGACCGTCAGATACTCCAGCAGGTGAGAGTCCCGGAGATAGGGGACGTAATGAAGTAACAAATACGCGATCGAGAGCATCATCGCAGGTCACAGGCCTGTGGAGGGTTTGAAACGCGCAAGTTATTTCATTTCGACTCCATACCGGAGGAACTGCATCCGGAAGTAGCCCGCGGTCGTCTTACAGCTTATTGCTGCCCAGGCGTTCCACGGCTCTCCTTCCAGATTTGTCCGGGCCTCGCAGGTGCCCAGATCTATCTGGTACGGGTCGAGCATATTGTAGATTTCCCGGTGACGGGCCTGAAGGGACGCGGGCAGCGTAGGCGTCGTCGCCTGGCTTCGGGGAGAGACGGTGACGCTGACCGACTGGCGGCGGTGGTTCGGCTGGTCGGACTCCCCGGCGGTGGCAATGATAGCGAGGGCGACCGCGGGAATCGCGGCGAGCAGCAGAACAGCGACGAGCACCCAGCGGACCCGGCGAGACCGAGACCTGGCCGGTCTGCCCCTGTTCTCCGTCGGCTTCTTCGACTTCCTCTGTTTCCCGGACCGCGGCCAAGCGGTAGATGCCGTGGCGCCCGGTTGGCCATCCGCCGACGGATCCCAGCCCTGTGCCCAGGGGCGGACGGTGGCGAGCTGATCGGGCTCCGCCAGAGCGTCGGAGCCATGATCGGCGGTGGCTGTGTGATCCGCGGCTGTCTGGGTCCGAGGGGAGCGCGCGGGCGCGGCGAAGGCCGGCTGTGGCATCTCGGCCGGCCCTGTCGTCGATGGTTGCGCGGGTTCCTGCGCGGACGGAGCAGGCGGAGCCGGAGACGCGGGATGCGTCGCCGCCGATGCGGGGCTTCGTTCCGTGGCCTCGCGCAGGTCGTCGGCGAGCCGGACAGCGAAGCCCGAGCGACCGACCCAGCCCGGGCCGAGGGTCTCGGTGACCGCATGCGCGAGGTCGAGAGCGAACGAGTGGGCGTCCTGGTGGCGCTGCCCCGGGTCCTTCGCCAGGGCACGCATCACGACCTCGGCCACCATGGGCGGCACACCGGCCGGCGGGTCGGGAGGCGTGTTCAGATGCTGCAGGTAAAGAGCCGGCAACGACAGCTGCTGGAATGGCGGCGCCCCGGTGAACAGCTCATAGAGAACGATTCCCAGGGCGTAGATGTCGGTGGCAGGGCCCAGACGGTCGCCGGAGATCTGCTCGGGTGCCATGTACTTCGGGGTGCCGACGACAGCGCTGGCGGTCGCGGCCGTCCCCGCGAAGATCGTCGCGATACCGAAATCGGTGACCTTCAGCGTGTCGGCGACATCAAAGAGAATATTGTCCATCTTGACGTCACGATGCAGCACCCCCTTGGGTAAACATT
>NZ_CDWRCM010000185.1:0-3598 GCF_977927585.1 Frankia sp. CcWB2
CGCCACGACCGGGCCCGCATCGGCGCGGGCGCAGGCGTCGGCGTCAGCGAGCCCGACGCCGGTGGCGACCACGGCGGCGAGCCCGACGGCGACCACGGCGACGCTGTCCGCCGCCGACGCCGCCGCCACGGTGCGCCGGAAGGGCTATGAGCCGGACATGAGCACCTACGCGGCCGGCCGGCGACTGAACGTCGTGATCGGCACCGGCCAGCCGGCCGGGGACACCCCCCGGCAGCTCGCCTTCGTCTTCGCCGACGGTGAGTACCGTGGTACGGACACGAAGGCACCCAGCGCGCACATCACCCTCCAGCGCCAACGCAACGATCATGAGGTCGTGCTGCGCTATGCCACCTACGACCCGCGGGACCCGGTCGATGCCCCATCGGGCCACGCCGACGTCCGCTTCCGCTGGACCGGCACGAACTTCTCCACCCTGGACAAGATTCCACCGAGCGACCCGAATGTCTCCGGCAGCCGACGGTAGGGCCGCCATCCGCCGGGGTCCGGGTGGCGGCGGGCGGTGCCGGGTGGCGAACCCGACGCGCCCGCCTCCGCGCCCAGCCGCACATCGCTGCGCTGGAAGCATTACGGTTCAGGGTTAGGGGTCTCGCGGGGCCGTGAACGCCGTGAACGCCGTGGACACCGGTGGGCGCGGGCCGGCGGCCACCGGGCCCCGGCCCGTGCCCACCGCCGACGAAGGAGTGAGCTTTCGGGTGAGCCCCGGCATTCCGAGTCTCACGGCCGGGCGCGCCGCCGGGCGCAGGACCGGGCGCGGCGACCAGAACAGGCGGCACGATGCTGACCCCGCTTGTTGACGACGACCCGCGCCACGTCGGCCCGTTCACGATCCACAACCGGATCGGCGCTGGCGGCATGGGCACCGTGTACCTCGGTTTCAACGCCGACGGCCGGGCCGCCGCGGTGAAGGTTCCCGACGCCCGGTTCGCTGACGACCCCGAATTCCGGGAACGGTTCCGCCGCGAGGTGGCCGCCGCCCGCCGGGTGCACGGCCGGGCGGTCGCGGCGGTGCTCGATGCCGATCCCGAGGCCACGTCGCCGTGGCTGGCGACCGAATACGTGGAGGGCACCAACCTCGCCGACGCGGTGCTGCGCCACGGCCGGCTGGAGGAACGGCTGCTGCACGGCTTCAGCGTGGGACTCGCCGACGCGCTGATCGCCATCCATGCCGCCGGAGTGGTGCACCGCGACCTCACGCCCTCGAACATCCTGCTGGCCTGGGACGGCCCGAAGGTCATCGACTTCGGCATCGCGCGGGCCTCGGGGATCCCCAGCCACACCCGGACCGGGATTCTCATTGGCACGCTGGCCTGGATGGCGCCCGAGCAGCTGCGCGGGGAACGGGCCGGGCCCCCCGCCGACGTGTTCGCCTGGGGCGCCTGCGTGACGTACGCGGCGACGGGACATCCGCCGTTCGCCTCCGAGCAGTCCGACGTGCTGACCAGGATGCGCGAGGACCGACCACCCGACATCGCCGGCGTGCCGGCGAAACTCGCCCCGCTGGTGCGCGCATCGCTCGCCCGTCGGCCGGAGGAGCGCCCGAGCGCCGCCGAGCTGGTCCGCCGCCTGGTCTCGGACTCCGCGGTCCGCACCCCGGCCGATGCCGACCGGGCTGCGGCGCTGGCTCTCACCCCCTGGCAGGCCCGCCCGCCGCTGAGCGCGGGGCCCGGCAACGGCGGCGGCAACGGCGGCGGCGCGCCGCTGGACCCCGACCAGCCCGATCAGCCGACCCATCCCCTGGCCAACCGGCCGACGCCACCGCCGGACGACGACCAGTCGTGGCGCACCGTCCCGGTACCCCGCCGGGGCACGGACGGCTCGGTGCAGGATCCCGCCGACGGCGGCGCAGCCGGCCCGCCGCGACACGCGGCGGACGGCGGGCTGCTCGGCCGGCTCCCGGCATCCTGGCGGCGGCGGGCACCGGGCGCGCGCGGAGCGATGCCGGTCGTCCTGCTCGCCGGAATCGTCGGGCTCGCCGGGCTCGCCGCCGTGCTCATCGGTGCCGGCGGCTCCGATCCTCAGGTGCAACCGGCCGCCCCCGCCCCGCCGTTCGGCCGGGCGGTCCCCAGCGACCCCGCGAACCAGCCGCCAGCCGGTGCTCCACTGTGGACGCCGGGCACCCAGCCCGGCCCGGCCCCGGTCGGCGACGAACAGCCGATGACACCGACGGACCCGGGCGCTCCGACACCGGTACTCACCGCGGCGAGCGCGCAGCCGAGCGCCACGCCTACGAGCCGGCCATCGCAGCCGACGGGCGCATCCCCGACGGTCGTGCCGACCTCGTCGCCGAGCCCGGGCACCTCGGCCACGGCGACAAGCTGCCCGACGGCCGCCCCACTCGGGGCGACGACGACCGCACCGCCGCCCTGCTGAACCCGCCGCACGGCCACTCTGCTGAAGCCCGCCGCATCGTCGCGTCACGCCACCGTCCGGCGTCCTGGTGCCCATCCACCACGCACCGGAGACTCTGACTACGGCAAACCCGCTGCGCGACCGCCGCCGACGGCGTCCATAAGGGGCCACGAGTCCACCGGGAGGCGGGAGAGCCCGGCGACCGGCGCCTTCGGCTTCGGCTTCGGCACGAACCAGCGAAGCGATCGGATTTAGGAAAGATTTAGGAGAACGGAACGGTAATGCAGGCCGCCCGCGGACCGGCAGATCCGGCTTCGCCGGGCATGCCACTCGTCCCGTGCTCATGGAGCACGACCGCACTGGCACCGCCGGCCCGGAAGTTCCAGTCGACGATGGCGAACGCCTGGCCGTTGCCGCCGGCATCCGTGCTGAAATCCAGCCAGACCTCGTTGTGTGGATTGGCGTACGCCGGATCGACAGAGGGTTGTACCGGGTCCGGGATGTTCTGGTAATGCGGCCCGGCCGCCGTACCCGTCGCGCCACACGCCTTCTGATGAACATGCGCCCCGTACCTGCGGTCGGGCAGCAGGCCCTGAACCACCAGGCCCACCACGGTACGAGGCCCGCCGGCCGCCAGTACGACCGCCCCGGCGCCGACCGGCACGAGATGCCGGTTGTAGGTGACGGCCGCCGGTGGCTGCTTCTCGTTCCAGGTCGTGAACGCGACCGGCTCCGCGACGACCCTCGTGACGCTCGGAGCTGCCGGTGCCACCGCCGAGGCCATCACCGAGGCCGCGGCGGCGAACAACGCGGTGAACAACCCAAGGCCGGCCAGGGTGATCGACAGACGCCGTCGCATGAGGACCCTTTCAGCGGCTAGTTCAGCGGCTCGGGAACGCCGTTCATGTGGGACGAGCCTAGCCTGGCCACGGGTTTCGGGAATGCTCAACACGACCTGAACGGAAACAGGGGGCCGAAAGGTGGTGCCCGGCCCGGGCCTGATCCGCGACTTGCGGGCCTGATCCGCCCATACCGCCCCGGTCGGCGGGAGGCCGCCGTCAGTCAACCCTTGAGGAGTGAGTACTCACTCCGTACTGTGGATCGCATGCCAGAGACCTCACCGACCCCGCCCCGACGCCGGGCCCCGGTCATGGACCCCGACCAGCGCCGCGCTATGATCGTCACCGCGGCCCTCCCCCTCGTCATCGAGTACGGCACCTCGGTCACC
>NZ_CDWRCM010000185.1:3921-9050 GCF_977927585.1 Frankia sp. CcWB2
ACCGCGAAGATCGCCCGCGCGGCGGGCATCGGGGAAGGCACGATCTTCCGCGTCTTCGCGGACAAGGAGGCCCTGCTGGCGGCCTGCCTGACCGAGGCGCTGCGACCCGACGACACCGCCACCCACCTGGCGGCGATCCCGCTCGACCAGCCGCTCCCGGCCCGCCTCACCGAGGCGGCCGAGGTGCTGCGCGGCCACATGGCCCGGCTGGGCGCCGTCGCCGGAGCCCTCGCGGCCACCGGCCGGCTGGAACGCCGGATGCCCGCCACGGCGGGGAGAGCCCGTTCCGACGACCGATCGGCCGAGCCGCCGTCCCCTGCCCTTTCCCCGGCCCCGGCCTCAGCCCCAGCAGCGGCCCCGCCGGCCGTCCCACCAGCCGTCCCACCAGCCGTCCCACCGGCCGTCCCGGACCGCGAGGCGGGACTCGCCGCGCTGCGGACGGCCCTGGCCGCGCTGTTCGAGCCCGAGCGCGAGGCGCTGCGGCTGCCGCCGGAGCGCCTCGCGGGCGCCTTCGCGCTGCTGCTGATGCCCGCCGGCCGGGCAGACGCCCCCGAGCTGCTGACCACCGGGGAACTGGTGGACCTGTTCCTGCACGGCGCGCTCTCGACCGCCGGGCCGAATCCGTGAACGGGCCCGCGCACGGCGGTGGATCCGCTCCCCCCGGCGGCGAGGCCTACGCCGAGCTGACGCCGCGGCGGCGGACCCTGGTGACCGTCGCGCTGCTCCTGACGCACGACGTCCCGGTCCGCACCCCCAGGCTCCGATGGGTAGCGAGCCCGGTCCCCGCCTCAGGCGGGCACAGCAACGGTCAGGCCTTCCTGGGCGGCGGCGGTCGACAGGCGCTTGTCGTAGCTGACGAAGACCAATGACGGCGCATCGAGCCGGAGCGCCGTCGCGAGATGCAGGGCATCCAACGAACGCAGCAACGGATCCGTCAAGGCCGCGGCGGAGACCATGATCGGCTGGTCGATGGGCACGAGCGTGATCCGCGACAGGACGTCAGGGATACGGGGAAGAGCGGCGGGGTCGCTGCAGCGCAACGCTCGGGTCACTTCGAGCATCGCAAACGCAGACGACACCGCGACGCCTGGCCGCACGGCAAGCCAGGAGCGCAGCGCACGCGTCTCACTCTCCGGATGGGTCAACTTCACCAATGCACTGGAATCCAGATAATTCAAGAAGATTCCCCGCGTAGCTCCGCCACCACGTCCGCGGAGTCACGGCCGTCCCAGCTGCCCGTGGACGTCGGTTCGGGGAGATCAGCCAGGCTCGCGGTGGAGAGGGTAACGCGCCCCTCGGCAACGAGTTGGTCCAGGTAGTCACTGCCCGTCTGCGTCAGTTCGGGCACCAGCCTCGCCCACGGTCGTCCGTTGCGAGTGATGATGATCGATTCTCCCGCGTGCGCACGGTCAACCCAGGTACCCACGGCATGGCTGAGATCCCGCAGGCTCACCACAGTCATGCCTCAAGTCTAACAAGTGTTAGACACCCGCTGGCCCGTCGATTCCAGGATCAGCGGGAGCACCGTCCCCGGACGGCATCGCGCCCCATCGCTCGGCGTGGACGGCGTCGGCGAGGGGACGCCGCCGGGCCCAGCCGTGGCGTTCGAGGTCGGGAACGTGCTCGAGGTGGGTCACCGGCCCGAGGCAGAGCCACGCCACGGGCCGGATGTAGGCGGGGATGGCGAGCAGGTCACGAACGAACGGCTCCCGGTAAAATGACACCCAGCCCACCCCGAGACCCTCGGCGGTCGCGGCGAGCCACAGGTTCTCGATCGCCAGGCACACCGAGTACAGGCCGGCGTCGGCGATGGCGTGCCGACCCAGCACCGCCGGCCCGCCGCGGTGCGGATCGTAGGTCACGACCAGCGACAACGACGACTCCAGGATGCCGTCGATCCTGATCCGGGCGAACCGGGCGGCACGCTCACCGGTCAGGGTCGCGGCGAAGACGGCGCGCTCGCGGTGCACGTGGGTGTGGAAGTCCCGCCGGGACCGCTCGTCGGTGACGAGGATGAAGTCCCAGGGCTGGCTAAGGCCGACGCTCGGCGCGGCGTGAGCTGCCCCGAGCACCCGGTCGAGCACGTCGGCGGGGATCGGCCCGCCGGTGAACTGGCCGCGCACGTCGCGCCGCCGGTGCAGGACATCGTAGAGGTTCGTGGGGTGGAGGTTCGTGGGGTAGCTGTCGGTAGGGTAGCTGTCGGTAGGCATGGCAGGCTCCCGCTGTCCGGCCGCCCGCACGACGACGGGCGGCGTCGATGCGGGGCCGGTCTTCGGACTTCCGGATCAACGCCGGCCGTCCGCCTTCCCGGGCCCGAAGACCCAGTGGCTGCGCGGCGCGCATGGACGGCGACTTCCCGGTTACCGCGGCGGGCCCGTGCCGGACCTTCACCGGCTTCCCGATTCTCCCCGGTCCCCCGGGGCACCCCGCGCATGACGCCATTGGGGACGATACAGGATAAATCGACACATCAAGGTGCGGCGATCCGTCAGCCGGTGAATTTGGGGGACCTGAGCACGGTCTACGGTCCCTGAACCGTGCCTTACTCCCCACAACTCGGCCGCCACGCGATCAAGTGGATCCGGGAACTGCTCGCCGCGCAGGGCCGCGCTGGCGCCGCCGCGAGCCGTCTCTCACCAGGCGAAGTGTCGGCACCGGCCGGTCGACCTCGCCGCGTGCATCGGCCCCGCCCTGGCATCGGCCCCGTGCGGTCAGTCCCGGGTGACGTCGTCGATGGTGGCCGCGATGGCCGCGCGGCGAAGCCACAGGTCCAGCTGGTCGGTGTCGACGCAGGCGAGAATCCGCTCGCGGACCGCGCCAGGCACCGGCACGCCGCGGCTCTCCAGCACCAGCAGCACCGACCTCGCCTCGCCACGGGCCTCGCCGAGAGCCTCGCCACGGGCCTCAGCGCGGGCGTCGATCTCGTTGTAGCGCTCGTTGTGGTAACGCCGGCCGAGGGTCGTCGTCCTGAAAAAGGCCTCCCATCGGGCCCGGGCTGCCTCGGGCAACCGACCCACTGTCACGTCATCATAAAAGATCTTCTTGTCTGGTTCCAACACGTCCAGCGCCGCCAGCAGCGCCGGGAACATTACGTCGATCTTGACATCGTCGAGATGGCAGATCGCCGCGAGCAGCACCGGCGCCGGGCGGGCCGCCGCCAGCTCCGCGTCAGCGACCAGGGGCACGTCGGCAGCAGTAAAGAACCGGGGGTACAGCCGCACGCCGCTGCGGGTGTCCCCGGCGATCTGGTCGCGATACCAGCGGGCGGACGTTGGGGTCGTACAGGCGCGCGTGGTCGAAGGCGGGGGCGTCGTCGCCGAGGAGCTCGGTCTGCACCCAGTCGGGCAGGGACGGGTCGAGCCGGAGCAGCTCGGGCGGCGTCTCGTGGGCGGAGGTGGGCATACCGCCACGATGCCCGATGGGTCCGACAGGTCTGGCTCGCAACCTGCACACCAGCGCCGTAAGGCGAGATGTCCACCTTCGTACCCGGGAGCAGGCCCAGCGCCTCGCGGATGAACTTGGGCAGCACGATCCGACCTACGTGATCGACAACAGCTTCCGTGGGAGAACGATACCAGTTTGATCCCATAGCCGTGAGCGTCGCCAACCGCCGCACGATACTCCTCCAGTGGGGGTGCACGATCGACGGCTGCGACGACTGGGTACCGACACCGGTCGAGTGCGCCCAGCCCTCTAGATTTCTGCGAGAGGTACCGCTTCCTGGGGATATTGGAGGGCACGGGCAATGGCGACCGTGGCGCGTGACCGGCTGGCGAGGATGCTGCGCGGCGACGCGGAGACCACGTTCAGCGTGGGACTGACAGCGAGTAGGGATGACCTGAGCCTCGAAGTCGAGGGCGTCGGGCCCGTGGCCTTTCCAGTCCGGCCCGAGCAGGCCCGCGAGCTGCTCGGCCTCGGCCAGCCCGCCCGGTTCGGCCGCGGCGAGGAGACGCTGACCGACCCGGGCGTCCGCGACACCTGGGAGATCCCGAAGCACCTCGTCCACGCCCAGTGGGACGACAAGGCACTCGACGTTCTTCTGACGACGGCAAAAGACGAGCTGGGCCTGCCGATCGCCGCCGAGCTGACGGCCGACCTCCATGCGCTCCTGGTGTACGAGCCGGGCCAGTTCTTCCGCGCCCATCAGGACAGCGAGAAGGACTACGCGATGATCGGCACTCTGGTGGTGGTACTACCCTCCAGCCACACCGGCGGCGAGCTCGTGGTGCGCCACCTCGACGAGAAGATGGTCTACCGGGGCTCGAAGACGGACCTGTCACTGGTCGCCTTTTACGCCGACTGCCGGCACGAGGTCACCGCGGTGCGGTCGGGGTACCGGATCGCGCTCACCTACAACCTCCTGCTGCGCGGGGACACCGCCCTGCCGGAGGGCGACGAGGGAGCAACCGCCGAGCTGGCCGGCTTCCTTCGCGAGCACTTCGGCACGCCCGTGGCCAGCCGCTACGGCAGAGGCGCGGCCGACCCACCGAACCGGCTCGTCTACCTCCTCGACCACGAGTACACCCCGCGCGCGCTGGGCTGGAGTGGGCTGAAGGGCGCCGACGCCGCTCGCGTGTCCCTGCTGCGGGCCGCGGCCGAACGGGCGGGGTACGAAACCGTGCTCGCGCTCGCCGATGTCAAGACGACGCACAACGCCTACGAGGCGGATGAAGACCTCGGGCACCGAGGAGGACGGTACTGGGACGACTACGACGAGGGCGAGGACTCCGACGACTCGGGCGAGGACGACGTCGAGTACCAGGTCGAGGAGCTGCTTGTCTCCGAGGTCACGCTCACGCACTGGACCGGCCCGGAGGGCACCCGGCTGGAAGAGGCCTCGCTGGATGTGAGCGAGGACGAGGTGTGCGCGTCCACCGGATCCGACGACCTCGAGCCCTACTCCTCGGAGTACGAGGGCTACATGGGCAACTGGGGCAACACGCTCGACCGCTGGTACCACCGGGCGGCGGTCGTCGTGTGGCCCCGCGAGCAGGCCTTCGCGAACCGCGCCGAGACCTCGCCGGCCTAGGCTCTTGACGAGCTCGCCGGAACGATCGCCGCCAACCGCCGGCCCGACGCCAACCGCCAGCCCGACGCCAGCGAACGCTGCCCGCACCGCCGACCCCCGG
>NZ_CDWRCM010000186.1:0-3808 GCF_977927585.1 Frankia sp. CcWB2
CGGCTGCCCCGCACGGTCAACGGCAAGCTGGACCGGGCGGCGCTGCCCGAGCCGCCCGCCCCGGCGCCGGCCGCCGGCCGCCGGCCCCGCGACGCGCGCGAGGAACTGCTGGCCGAGCGGTTCGCGGCCGTGCTCGGCGTCGACCGGGTCGGCCTCGACGATGACTTCTTCGCCCTCGGCGGCCACTCGCTGCTCGTCATGCGGTTGTGCGCGGCGGTCCGGTCGGCGTTCGGCGTGGAGATCACCCCCCGCACGGTCTTCGAGGACCCGACGGTCGCCCGGCTCGCGCGGCTGATGGAGGCGGCCGGCACCGCCCGCCCGGCGGTCAGCCGGCGGCGGCGCCCGGAGAACCCGCCGCTGTCGTACGCCCAGCGGCGCCTATGGGTGATCGGGCAGGTGGAGGGGCCCAGCCCGACGTACAACATCCCGATCACCTGGCGGCTGACCGGGCCGCTGGACGTGCCCGCGCTGCGCGCGGCGGTGAACGACGTGGTGGCCCGGCACGAAGCGATGCGGACCGTCTTTCCCGCTCCCGACGGCGAGCCCGTGCAGCGGATCCTCGACCCGGCCGGCGCGGAGATCCCGTTCGAGGTGGTCGAGTGGGCGGCCCCGGCCGGCGGCGACCGGCCCGGACCGGAGCCGGGCGGGGACGGCCTGGCGGACCTGCTCGCCGCGGCCGCAGCCTATCCGTTCGACCTCGAGCGCGAGCCACCGATGCGGGTGACCGTCGTCCGGTGCTCGCCGGAGCTGCACATCGCGCAGTTCCTGGTCCACCACATCGCGGCCGACGATGGCTCCGACCGGCCGCTGGCCCGCGACCTGTCCGTCGCCTACCGGGCGCGGGCCGCGGGCGTCGCGCCGGACTGGGCGCCGCTGCCCGTCCAGTACGTCGACTATACGCTGTGGCAGCGTGCGCGGCTGGGTGACGAGACCGACCCGACGAGTTCCGCCGCCCGATCGCGGGAGTTCTGGCGCCAGGCACTGGCCGGCCTGCCCACCGAGCTGGCGCTGCCGAGCGACCGGCCCCGCCCGGCCGAGCCGAGCCACACCGGCGGGATCGTCGAGCTCTCGCTCGACGCCGACGCCGTCACGGCGCTGCGCGCCGTCGGGCGGGCCCACAACGCCAGCCTGTTCATGGTGCTGCGGGCGGCCGTGGCCACTCTGCTGCACCGGCTGGGCGCGGGCGAGGACATCCCCATCGGCAGCCCGGTGTCCGGCCGGGTCGACGACACCCTCGACGACCTGGTCGGGTTCTTCCTCAACACGGTGGTCCTGCGGACCGACCTGTCGGGTGACCCGTCGTTCGGCGAGCTGCTGGGGCGGGTCCGCGAGAGCGACCTCGCCGCCCTCGACCACCACGACCTGCCGTTCGACCGGGTGGTGGACGCGGTCAACCCGCCGCGGCTGTTGGCTCGCCATCCGCTGTTCCAGGTCATGATCGTGTACCTGGCGGCCTCCGACGCCGTCGACGAGCTGGCCCTCGACGCGGTCAGCGCCCGGCCCGAACCGGTGCGGCGGACCAGCGCCAAGTTCGACCTGTCCTTCGACTTCATCGAACGGGCCGGAGCCGACGGCGGCCTGACCATCGGCGTCGCCTACAGCGACGACCTGTTCGACCGGTCCAGCGCCGATCGGATCGGCGCGCGGCTGCGGGAGCTTCTCGCCGCCGTCGCCGCCGACCCGTCGGCGCCGGTGAGCGGGCTGGAGCTCAGCTGGCCGGCGGCTTTCGCGGTCCCGGCCAGCGCCGACCGGGAGCCGTCGGCGCCGGTCGCCGGCGGCGCGGGCGCGACGGTGTCCGGGCGCGCTCCCGGGAACGACATCGAGGCGACCCTGGTCGCCGCCTTCGCCGCGGTGCTCGGGGCCGAGCGGGTCGGCGCCGAGGACGACTTCTTCGCCCTCGGCGGCGACAGCATCGTCGCCATGCGGCTGGTCAACCGGATCCGGGCCGCCGGCCTCACCGTGACCCCGCGGCTGCTGTTCGGCCACCGCACGCCCGAGACGCTCGCCACCGTTGTCACACGCCGGGCACCGTCCGCTGTCACGCGCCGGGCACCGTCCGCCGCCAACGGGACGGCCCGCGCGCCCGCCGTCGGCGCGGCCGAGCCGGCTTCCGAGCCGGCTTCCGAGCCGGCCGGGATCGTCCTCGTCCCGCCGACTCCGGCGCTGCAGGCGGCGCGCGGCCGCGGGGCGACGTTCTCGTCGTTCTCCTCGCCGGTGCTGCTGCGCACCCCGGCCGGGCTGGACCTGGCCACGCTCCACGCGATGATCACAGCGGTCGTGGACCACCACGACGTTCTGCGGGCCCGCCTCGTCCGCTCGGACTCACCCGGCGCCTTCCCGGACGGCGCGGTGGCGACCGGCGCGGACGGTGGTCCCGCCTGGTCGCTGGCGATCGCGTCGCGCGGCGGCGTCGACGTCCGTCCCTGGGTCCGCCGGATCGACGCCGCCGGCATCGCCGCGAGCGACGGCTTCGACAGCGTGGGCGGCCGAGCGCTGATCTCAGGGCTGGCGGCGGCGGCCAACACCGAACTCGATCCGGACAGCGGGCAGGCCATTCGCTGCGTCTGGCTGGACGCGGGCAGCGAGCGCCCGGGCCGGTTGCTGCTGATTATCCACCATGCGCTGATCGACGGCGTCTCCTGGCCGATCGTGCTGGATGATCTCGCTGCCGCGGCGGGCGCGCTGACGGCGGGCGGGCGGCCCCAGCTCGCGCCCGTCCCGGTCTCGTTCGCCCGATGGGCGCGCCGCCTGGACGAGCGGGCGCGCGCGACCGAGACCGAGGCGCGGCTGCCGTTCTGGTTGGACCTGCTCGGCCGGGCCACGCCGGTGGCCTGGACGGCGGACGTGGCCGGTCCGGCCGGACCGGCCGGACCGGCCCGGGTGGACCAGCCGGAAGCGGTCACCGTGAGCGTGCCGCCGGAGCGGGCGGCCGCGCTGCTGTCGACGGTTCCCGCCACGTTCGGGGTCGGGGTGGACGAGCTCCTGCTCGCCGCGCTGTCCCTGGCCGTGGCCGACCAGACCCGGCCCGGCGCCGCCGGCTCGTCGGGGATGGTCGTGGCCGTCCAGGCCCACGGCCGGCAGGAGCAGATCGTCGACCATCTGGACTTGTCCCGGACGGTCGGCTGGATGGCCGAGATCTACCCGTTCCTGCTCGAGTGGCCGGCCGACGACGGCGCCGCGTTCGGTGCGTGGGCCGTGGACGCCGCCGTGGCGCGGGTGCGCGAGCTCATGACCCAGATCCCCGACGGCGGAACCGATTACAGCATGTTGCGCTTCCTCAATCCGCGGACCGCGCCGGTCCTCTCGGCGGCTCCCCTACCGACGATCTACCTGAACTACGTGGGTCGGTTGGCCCGGGGCGAGGTGGCGGACTGGTCGGTCGCCGCCGAGGACGAGGAGCTTTTCGCCGACTGGAACGCCGAGGCGCCCGATCCATTCCCGCTGAGCCTGATCGTGCGAGCCCTCGACGGCCCGGGCGGCCCCGAGTTGAGCGCGCGGTGGACGGCGGGGCCGGATGGGCCCGGCGCGGCGGTCGTAGGCAACCTCGCGGCCGCGTGGCTACGGGCGCTCGACGCACTCGCCGCCCGCGCCGCGCACCGGGGGGGCGGCGAAATCACCGGCAACCGCTTCGGCCGGCCGGAACTAAATCCACATCGCGACCGCCGGTCGGGACCGGCCCGCGGCTGAGGAAAGAGAGAAAGCAGAGTGCGAGACAGGCCGAAACTTCGTGGGGTGAGTATGACCAGCACGACCGATTCATACCGCGAGGAGATCCTGGACCTGGCCATCGGCCCGATGCCAGGCTGGG
>NZ_CDWRCM010000186.1:4316-7796 GCF_977927585.1 Frankia sp. CcWB2
GCGCCGCCTGCGCGCGGGATATCATGGCGACGCTGCGGTCCGACGCCGAGCCTTTCCCCTGCGTTTTCGCGGTGGCCGCGGCCCATGGTGGCGGGCTGCGGTTCGGTTTCGTCGACGATCTGCACGACGAACGGACCTGGTCCGTACTGCCGGATATCCTTGCCGCCTATCTCTCGGTGTACCAGTCGATATCGCGGAACACCTCCCTCGTGGTTTTCTTCGGATCCGGCGGCGGGACGGCGGGGCCGGAGCCAGACGACGTCCTCTCCTACGAACAGCGATTCTGGTCGGTGCTGCGCTATCTGCACGACAGCGATGGCGAGCCCTGGCCGTCGGACATCCCGACCGACATCGACGATCCCGGCTGGGAGTTCAGTTTCCGCGGCACCCCGATTTTTGTCGTCTGTAACACGCCGGCTCACCACCGGCTACGCAGCCGGAGCAACCCGGTGTTCACCATCACGTTCCAGCCCCGCTGGGTCTTCACCGGCCTGGAGCCGACCAGCCCGCGGGGCGCCGCCGCGCGGAAAATAATCCGCGAGCGTCTCAGGAGGATGGATGAGGTGGATTCAACGCCCCTGCTGGGCTCCTACGGCGACCCGGACAACCGGGAATGGAAGCAGTACTTCCTGCGTGACGACGCATCGGTCGCAGAGAAATGCCCGTTCCACGCCGCTCCCGGCCGGGAGACGGCCGGAACAAGCGCCGGGAAAGCCGCCGTGGAGACGCCCGGAACAGCGCCCGGGGCGGCGGTCGGGAAAGCGGGGCCGGCCCGGCCCGGCCGCGACGGGCCTGTTCAAGGTGGTCGTCAACCAGGAACAGCAGTACTCGGTGTGGCCGTACGGGCGACGCAATGCGCTCGGCTGGTTCGACACGCCCGTCACGGGAACCCGGCAGCACTGCCTGGACAGCATCGAGCTGAGTTGGACCGATCTGCGGCCACGCAGCCTGCGGCGACGGATGTCAGGCCGCGGCGGCGGCTCGTCCGGCGCCGCCGCGCCGGCGCGCACCGGCCGGTACGGCGGGCTCGAGGGCCCGGACCCGGCGTCGGGCCGCGGGCCGGTCGCCACGAGTTCCGCCTGAACGGAAGGGAAAACCATGGTCGCGAGACGGTCTTCCATCCCTACTTCGGGTCCATCCAGCGACGTTGGCCGGGGCGGGACCGACCTCGACCAGCGGCGACCGGTCGCGGACGACTTCTCCAGCGGGCGGGTGGATCCGCTCGTCGAGCGCTCGCTCACCGCTCTTGTGGCGGAGGCGACCCGCCGGACGCCGGAGGCGACCGCCGTTGTCGGTCTGGCGGGCGCCGACGCGGGCGCGGGCGTGGCCGTCACCCTCACCTACGCCGACCTCGAACGGCGGGCCGAAGCCGTCGCCGCGTCGTTGCGCGCGGTCGGGGTCGGCCCGGAGGTGACCGTCGGTGTGTGCCTGCTACGCTCGGCCGCCCAGGTGGTGGCCCTGCTCGGTGTGCTGCGAGCCGGCGGCGCGTTCGTCCCCTTGGACGGCTCCTGGCCGGCCCGGCGCATCAGCGCGGTGGCCGACGAAGCCGGGATCGCGGCGGTGGTGGCCGGGGCGGCCGGCGCCCCGCCCGAGCTGTCGGCCAGCGCCGGCTTCGTGCCGCTGCTGCGGCTGGACCCCGCCGGCCGGCTCGTCACCGCCGGTGGCGGCACGCCCGCCAGGGCGGTCTCGGCCGACAACCCGCACCCGTACCCCGCCGTGGACCTGGAGAACCTCGCCTACGTCATCTACACCTCCGGGTCGACCGGGACACCCAAGGGCGTGATGATCCGTCATCAGGCGATCTGCAACCGGCTGCGCTGGCAGGTCGACCTGCTGGGCCTCACCGGTGATGACGTCGTCCTGCACAAAGCGCCGTTGAGCATCGACATCTCGATCAACGAAATCCTCCTGCCGCTGGTCGCCGGGGCGCTCATGGTGATCGCGCCGCCTGGGGCCGAGGCGGATCCGGGCGCGTTGCTCGAGATCATCCGCGCCCATTCGGTGACGTTCTGCTATGTCGCGCCGTCCACGCTCGGGGCGATGCTCGAGTGTCCGGACGCGGTGGAGGCGGGGCGTTCGTTGCGGCACGTCTGGTGCGGGGGCGAGGTCCTGCGCGACGAGGCCTACCGGCGCTTCCGGGAGCGGTGGCGGGCCCGGCTTTACCACGGCTACGGGCCCGCCGAGGCGACGATCGGCGTCTCCTGCCGGGTGTTCGACCCGGACCAGGCCACCGCCCGCGTGTCGATCGGGCGGCCGAACCCGAACACTCAGCTCCGGGTCCTGGACGCCGAGTACAACCCGGTGCCGCTCGGCGCGGTCGGCGAGCTCTTCATCAGCGGGCTGCCGCTGGCCCGGGGCTACCTCAACGACCCGCGCCGCACCGCGGACCAGTTCGTGCCCGACCCGTTCAGCCCAGTGCCCGGCAGCCGGATGTACGCCACCGGAGGCCTGGGCCGGTTCCGCGCCGACGGGGAGATCGAGTTTCTCGGCCGGGCCGACAACCAGGTGAAGATCCGCGGCTTCCGGGTGGAGCTGGAGGAGATCGAGAACGTGCTGTGCGGCCAGCCTGGGATCCGCCAGGCCGCCGTCGTCCTTGTCCCCGGCCAGGCAGGGGACGACGGCGAGCTGCGGGCGTACTGCGTGCGCGCGGGGGCGAGCGGCCCACCGAACCTGCGCGCCTGCCTGGCCGAACGGCTGCCCGAGCACATGGTCCCGGACACCTTCGTCGACGTCGCCGAGCTGCCGCTGACCGCGGCCGGAAAGATCGACCGGAGCGCGCTCGCCGCGCCCGGCCCGCCTGGCCCGCCCGCCGCCAACGACCATCCCCACCAGAGGAGGAACTCGATGACTTCGGACCAGACCACGACGCTGGCCGGGCCCACCACCCCGGAGCGATCCCTCGACCCAGTGCCGGCGGCGAGCGCGCCGGTGGAGCAACCCGGCCGCTCGGAACCCGTCGAGCCGGCCGGGCCCGACGATCTGGCCCGCCGGGTGGAGGCCGCCCAGCACGGACCGGGCGCGCACGCCCTCGTGCGCTCGTTCGCGTCGAACCCCGCCTTCCGCCCGGCCGAGTGGGAGGAGCTGACCACCGAGGACGACCCGTACCGGCGCCCGGTCCGGCCCGCCGACCTGGCCTGGCTCGACTACGGCACCGCGCTGGGACCCGAGGACACCCTCAAGCTCTCGGGCCTGCTCGGGCACCGGATGCTGCGCAACATCTACGACGCGGACCTGCTGTACCTGCCGCCGAACCGCAACGCGGCGGCCGATCGTGACGCCTCGGACTTCTACGGCGCGGGGAACCGGCTGCGTGGCGCGCTCGCCCAGCCGGTCCTCGAACGCCACCTGTTCTCGTTCCTGGCGCACCAACGCCCGTCCCCGCCGGTCGGCCCGTCCGCCGGCGGGTTGCTGAGCGAGCTGCGCGGTTACTGGGAGGAACGCCGGGACCACCCGGGGGACGCGTTCACGGTGCTGCGCGGC
>NZ_CDWRCM010000186.1:8066-9501 GCF_977927585.1 Frankia sp. CcWB2
CCCGGGACCGGCGCGAGGCGACGACCTTCGCGTTGTTGCAGCTCTCAGCATTCCTGCCCGCGGTACGCACGGCGACCGCCCGCGCGTCGCTCGGCGAGTACGACCTCGCCCAGCCGGTCGCTCGGCGACTGCTTCTCGACGACTACCGGCGCTGGGTGGCGGGCTCGGACGCCTGGACGGCCCTGCTCGCCGTGGCCGGGCTCACCCCGACGGCCGGGGCCTACTGGCAGCTCTACCTGAACACCTCGTTGGCCCGGGGCAACCGTCTCCACCAGCTGTCCCGCGCGCCGCACCGGCATGCCGAGCTGCTCGGCGCGTTCGTGCACCAGCGCATCGACGACGCGGTCGCCGCCGCCGCCTGGGCGGATGCGGTCGAGGACGGCCTCGGCGAGCGGCCGGCATTCTTCGCCTCGTCACCGCCGGCGCTGACCCCCGCCGCGCTGGACGACCTGGTCGACACGCTGCTCACCCCGCTGCTCGCGCTGTCCGGGGATGCGGCTCTGACCGCCTTTCACGCCGGTTTCACGGACGCCGCCCAGCTCGCCCGCCGCTGGGACCGTGACCTCGCCGAGCAGCTGGCCTGGGCCGACTCGATCGAGGAGTACAAGGCGAAGGCCGAGGCCATCGACGCCTACCTCACCACCGAGGGGATAGCGGTCGACCTCGACACGTTCGTCGAGTCGTGTGACGAGACATCGACGACGCACGTCCACGACGAGCACCGGCTGGTCATGATCGAGTCGGGTGACATGCACTTCTGGAACAACGTCACTCACAAGATCGCGTTGAGTGACGGCGACAAGATTCTCATTCCCAAGTCGCGGCTGCACGGATCGACGGTGCTCTCGGGATCGTGCACCTACCACCAGCCGATCATTCCGGACGACATGTACCTGAAGTTCTGACCGCGCCCGGCCCGGCGACCGAGACGTTACCCGCCGCTGGCGGGAGCTGATCGGGCCAGCCGTCGCTGAACCTTGTTCCGTAGGTCTTCCGGAAGGAGATCCGTGATGCCGCCGAGGGCGGGCAGCCCGTCGGGCTCGGTCGTGAGCGATCGGAAGACCTGCCCGACGGTTAGCCCGTGCCCGGGCCGGTGCAGGACTGTGATCGAATCCCCGGCGGCGGCCTCTCCTTCGGCCAGAACCCGCAGGTACGCGCCGGGCGTACCGCGCCGCGAAAAGCGCTTAATGAGATCCGGGACGTCCCAGAATCCGGCGAAAACACGGCAGGGGGTGCGGGGCGAGGTCACCTGGACCACCGCGGACCCGACGGCCCAGACCTCGCCGATCCGAGCGCCGGTGACATCCATTCCCAACGACGTCAGGTTCTCCCCGAAACTACCCGGAGGGATATCACGGTCAAGGGAGCGCGACCACCAGGAGAAATCTTCGTGAGCGAACACGTACACGGTCCGATCAACACCGCCATGAAACGT
>NZ_CDWRCM010000187.1:0-8710 GCF_977927585.1 Frankia sp. CcWB2
GGGCGGGCGGGGCCGGCCGCCGCAGGCGCTGGCGCGCGGGCCCCGGCGCGGGACGGCCCGCCTGACCCAGACCACGCGCCGCCCCGCCGGTGGCTCCAGGCGCCGGTCGAGCGGCGAGCCTGGGCGAGGCCGGACGAGTGCCGGCGCCCGGGCGAGGATCGGAGGGGGGCTGTCGGAGCTCGGCGGAACGCGGCAGCAGGGCCGGTACTGTCACCGTGAACGCCCCGGGACGCCTGGCCGGGTCGAGACACAGGTGGGGCCCCGCCTGTCCGGCGCAGGACGGAACTGGGAGCGATGGGCCTGTGGGGACCACTGGGGCTGTTGGGGCGAACCCGGGGAGGACGCGGGCACCGCGGCCGGACCGCCCAGGCTGAGCAGCCAGACCGCGAGGCCGCCAGGAAGATCCGGGCCATCGAGGGCGACCAGCCGTGCCTTGACTATCCGCAGGGCCGCCACCTCCCGCTGGCACTCCCCGCAGCAGGCAAGATGCGCGAGCGCGCGGTCGCGAGCGTCATGATCGAGCTGATGGTCGATGAGAGGCGAGATCCGATCGCCGAGATGCTCGGTCACGCCCGCCGCTCCCGCGGAGCACCACCCTTGCTCCCGGCGGCGACGGGCCCATGCCGTCCCCCGCTTCTGAGCCGCCCGTCGTCGCCTCGGCCCCGATGCGGTCTGGTCGTGCCCGGCGGCGCCGCGTCCGCCTCGGCGAGCTCCGCCGCCGGCCCGACGGCGGGCTCCGCGGCGAGAAGGGCGTCGTCCGAGACCGCCACGGCGGCGGACAACGCGGCACCGTCACCGGTACGTGGCGCGCGATCGGCCAGCGCCGCGCGCAACATCGCCCGACCGCGCGAGATCCGGCTGCGCACTGTGCCCAGTTTCACGCCCAGCGTCTGAGCGATCTCTTCGTAGGAGAGCTGCTCGATGTCGCATAGCACGACGGCGGCCCGGAAGTCGGGCGGCAGAGCGGCGAGCGCGGCCTCGACGTCCGCGTCGAGATGAGCCTCGGCGTAGACCGCCTCCGGGCTCGCCTCGCGGCCGGCCAGCCGCTCGGTGTCCTCGGGCAGCGCATCGAACCGGATCTTCTGCTGGCGACGCATGCGATCGAGGAAGAGGTTGGTGGTGATCCGGTGCAGCCACCCCTCGAAGGTGCCGGGGGTGTAGTCCGCCAACGACCGGAACACCCGAACGAACACGTCCTGCGTCAGGTCCTCGGCGTCGTGGGCGTTACCGGTGAGGCGGTAGGCGAGGCGGTAGACCCGGTTGCCGTGCTCACGGACCACGTCTTCCCAGGAAGGAGGAACCCAACCAGGAGCTTCTGCGGTGGCGGCGACGCCGGCGGCGTCCGAGCCCGCCCCGGGGTCCTGAGCAGCCACGGCCGCCTCTCGGTCGGTTCGCGTCAAACGTACCCGACGAGCCGGCCAGGGAGCGGCGAATCCCGCTGCGGACACCGACGTTTCTCCCCTCGATCCTCGACACGATGCGCGTTGACCAGATGAACGCGCGTCCCTGGTCTCCCGTTCCCGTAGGCTGCGGAAGTCATGCCGGACACTGACATCGGCGAGCTCGAGTCCGCCGCCGCCTATGCAGAGGGCTTCCTGCTGGAAGACCCGATCCTTCGCGCTGCCCGCGCCCGAGCCGAGGAGGTCGGGATCGTCCCGGTCAGCCCGGGTACCGGCGCGGTCCTGCGCTTCCTCGCCGCCGCCGTGGGCGCCCGCGCGGTGGTCGAGATCGGCACGGGTACCGGGGTCTCCGGTACCTGGCTGTTGCGCGGGATGCGGCCCGACGGGACCCTGACCACCATCGACGTCGAGGCCGAGCACCTTCGGCTGGCTCGGCGCACCTACGCCGACGCGGGGATGACCCCGGGGCGCAGCCGGCTGATCACCGGCCGCGCCCTCGACGTTCTCCCCCGCCTGACCGACGGCGCCTATGACCTCGTGTTCTGTGACGCGGACCGGCGTGAGGGCACCGAGTACCTCACCCAGGCCCTGCGGCTGCTGCGGCCGGGCGGCGTGGTGGCGTTCGCCAGCGTGCTGGCCCTGGCTCAAGGCCAGGCCACCGGCCCCGAGGCGGTGGCGGTCCGCGAACTCGCCACGGCTGTACGTGACGATGTGCGGCTCACCCAGATGCTCCTCACCACCGGCGGTGGCCTCCTGGTCGCCGTGGTCGCCAAGTCCTCCCCGGTCGGCTGAGCAGACACCCCGGCCGGCTGGCCAGGCACCCCGGTCGGGGTGACCGGTCCGCGGTAACACGATCGGGGCCAGCTGATCGTGCCGGTACCCGGTGGCTCCTCGGTGGACGCGTAAGGTGCGCTTAAGCGTGACATTCCTACGCCTTGGGGAGTAAATGGCACCGGCCGCACAGGAGTACCGGCGCTATGACGTCTACGACGGCGACCACGGCAACTACGGCGACTTCGACGCCTATGACAGCCGGGCCAGGGACGCCTATGACAGCCGCGCCGAGCCGCCGCCCGCCCCACGTGAGAGCCTGCTGCCCTACATCACGTTCGTCCTCGTCGTGGCGGTCCTGGCCGGGATTGCCGGTTACACGCTGAACCGCCTGGTGGGGCCGGCGCACGGCGCGCGCTCCGCCCACCCGGCCGTACCGGGCGCCACCCCCTCCCCGACGGCCGTACCCACCCCGTCGGCCGCGGGAGGCGGCCTCGCCGGCCTTACCGCCGAGCAGGTGGCGATCCGGCTGGCCGGCGCGGGCCTGCCGCTGCACACCACCGTCGTCTACACCGCGGCCAGCGACCCCGATCGTCTCCTGGGCCGGGCGAACGGCTACACCAGCAGAATCGCCTTCAGCGATCCGCGGGTGGGCGTCAACGAGGTCTCCGGGAGCCCCGCGGACGCGATCGAGCGCGGCGGCGCGATCGAGGTCTTCGCGGACGCGGAGAGCGCGCAGCGGCGGGCGACGAAGCTCCTCACCGTCACCGCCGACAACCCGCTCGTCACCGAGTACGTCTTCGTCCAGCGCACCGTGGTGCTCCGGGTCTCCCTGGTCCTCTCCGAGGACATCGCCCGGGGATACGAGGCCGTGCTCCTGCGTCTCGCGGCCTGACCTCCCCTTCGCGGCCCGGCAACACCCAGGGGTACCCGGGACACGTCTGGGGGTTCCGGGGTTCTACTCAGGCCGCCGGTGCCTGGGACGGCCCACCCGACAGCCAGGTCAGCAGGGTACGCACCCCCCACCCGGTGCCGCCCCGGCTGATCTCGCCGTCGTCGGCGTCCGACCGTGCGGTGCCCGCGATGTCCAGATGCGCCCAGGGCCGCCGGCCCGCGAACTCCCGCAGGAACAGCGCCGCGGTGATGGAACCGCCCCCGACGTCCAGCGCCCGGCCGATGTTGGCGAGGTCCGCCACCGGCGAGTCGATCGCCGCCCGGTACTCCTCCACCAACGGCAGCCGCCACACCCGTTCCCCGGCGCTGTCCGCCGCGGCGGACAGCGCCGCCGCCAACTGGTCGTCCGAGCTGAACAGCCCGGCGGTGCGCCGGCCGAGCGCCACGGCGATCGCTCCGGTCAGCGTGGCGAGGTCGACGATGACATCCGCGTCGAGCGCGCCCGCGGCGTAGGCGAGGCCGTCCGCCAGCACCAGGCGACCCTCGGCGTCGGTGTTCAGTACCTCCACCGTGGTCCCGCCCCAGCAGGTGATGACGTCGCCGGGACGCATGGCAGTCGCACCGATCATGTTCTCCGCCAGGCAGAGCAGACCGGTGACGCGCCCGGGCACGTTCAACGCCGGCAACGCGGTCATCGCCCCGAGCACCGCCGCCGCGCCCGCCATATCAGTCTTCATGCCGGCCATCGGGACGGCCGGCTTCAGGGAGAGCCCGCCCGAGTCGAAGGTGATTCCCTTCCCGACCAGGACCCGGTGACCATCGGTGAAGCGGCCCGCCGACGAACCATCCGGCCCCGCTGACCCGGTGGATCCCGCCGATCCGGTGGATCCCGCCAACCCGGCCTCGCCAGAAGTCCGCGGTGGCCCGTGATATTCGAGTTTGACCAGGTAGGGCGGCCGAGGGGAACCCTCACCGACGGCGCACAACCCCCCGAAGCCCTGCGCCGGAAGATCGTCGGGGCCGAGCAGGGTCGCGTCGAGACCCGCCGACGCGGCGATGCGCACGGCACGGTTCGCCAGCCACGCGGGTGACTTCACCAGACTCGGCATGTTGACCAGATCGCGGGCGATGTATACCCCGGTGGCCACCGCCCGCGCGGCGTCGACCGCGGCCGCCGCCCCAGGCTCGTCCGCCCGACCGGTGAGCACGATGACGTCGCCGGGCACGCCGTTCTCCGGCCCGGGCCGGCCGGCCGGGTCGGGCACTCCGCCAGCCGGGTCGGGCACTCCAGCGGCCCGGTAGGCGCCTAGCGCCAGACCTTCGGTGAAGGCCCTCAGGCCCGGATCGCCGGGCTCCGCCACCACCGCGAGCCGGTCCGGTGCCCCGGCGCGGCGGGCGAGCGCGGCGCCCGCGGCCCGCCAGTCACCCGGTTGACCGGCGCCGATGCCGACCACGAGCAGCCGGGTCGGCCGAGCCGTCCGGGCCAACGGCACCACCAGCACCGAACCCGCATCACCGCGCAGGGACTCGGACTCGACCAGCAGCGCGAGATCCAGTCCTAGATCGGCGCCGACGCCGCGGGCAGTCTCATCGAACACGGGTCCGTTCTCGGACGACGCGAGGACCAGGGCGACGGTCGCGGGCTCGACGCCGGCGACGGTGGCGGACCGTAGGGTGACGCTGAGAGGAAGCCTGATGAGCCCGTCGATCGCCGGGCCTGGCGCGGAATCAACGATGCTCATGCCGGCCTTCTCGCCGGGACCGCCGGACCACGACGGGACCCGGCTGCCCGCGGGACAGGCGCGAGGACAGCGCACACGGACGGACACACGGACGGTTAACCGACCGCGGTCTTCAGGGCATCCCCCAGCGCACTCGCCTCGTCGGCGGTGAGTTCCACGACGAGCCGACCGCCCCCCTCCAGCGGGACACGCATGACGATGCCGCGCCCCTCCTTGGTCACCTCGAGCGGACCGTCACCCGTCCGCGGCTTCATGGCCGCCATCGGTGCACCTCTTCCTGCCGTCGGACCTGCATCTGACGACGATTATCCCGTAGACCGGACCGCAAACCGAAACACGTCTCTGCGCGGCATCACAACAGTCGCCCGCCGCAACATCAAGAGGTGGGCATCGATGTTGACGGCGGCGCCTGTACGTGTCCCTGCGTAGGCCAGATCGACCGGCTACCAACAGTCGATTGTAATGCCACAGACAGTCGGCGGATGCCACGGACAGGCGGCGGCGATCACTCGTCGATCTGTGGCGAGCGAGTAACCCGATGCCCGTCCGGCGATGGCGCGGTGTCGACGCGCGCGAACGCGGCCAGCCGGACCAGCTCCTCGTCCCGCCAGGCCAGCTCGTCGGCCAGCCGAAGCAGGACGGCGTCAACCTCGGCCATCCGGTAACCACGCAGCGCCATCCCGAACCGCGTGCGGGCAATGTCGCCGGCTGTTACCGTACCGACAGGTAGTCCGGTGGGAGCGCCGTCCGGCGGCGCCGGGGCGAGCCGATCGAAGCGACCGACGGCCAGCGCGGCCACCGCGAAGACGACGGCGGCCACGATCACAATTTCGATGACGAGCACCACGCATCCGATCCTGCCACGGCCCGCCGATCGCGGTGATTCTGGCAGGCTGGCCCGGTGCATGCCGACGCTGCCCACCCGGCCCCGCTACGGCGGGATCCGCTACGACTGGGTCCGCGGACCTTCGAGCCGACCGAGCTGATCGTGATGGCGATCGTCAACCGCACCCCGGACTCCTTCTTCGACCGCGGGGCGACGTACGGTGCGGCCGAGGCGTTGGCTGCGGTCGACCGTGCGGTCGACGAGGGGGCGGGGATCATCGACATCGGCGGGGTGAAGGCCGCGCCCGGCGGCGAGGTGAGTGCGACCGAGGAGCTGCGCCGCGTGGGTGGCTTCGTCGCCGAGGTCCGGGCCCGCCACCCCCGGCTGGTCATCAGCGTCGACACCTGGCGCGCGCAGGTCGGACGGGTCGTCGCGGGTGAGGGCGCCGACCTGCTCAACGATGCCTGGGGCGGGGTGGACCCGGCGCTCGCCGAGGTCGCGGCCGAGTTCGACGCCGGTCTGGTCTGCACCCACGCCGGCCATCTGCCGCCGCGCACCCGGCCGCACCGGATGGTCTACGACGACGTGGTCGCCGACATCGTCGCCACCACGGTGGGGCTCGCCGAGCGGGCGGTGTCGCTCGGGGTCCGGCCGGATGCGATCCTCGTCGATCCCGGGCACGACTTCGGCAAGAACAGCCGCCACTCCCTCGAGGCCACCCGCCGGCTGCCGGAACTGGTCGCCACCGGGTGGCCGGTGCTCGTCGCGCTGTCGAACAAGGACTTCGTCGGGGAGACCCTGGACACCGGCATCGACGAACGCCTGGAGGGCACGCTGGCCGCGACCGCGGTCAGCGCCTGGCTCGGGGCCCGGGTCTTCCGGGCGCACCAGGTGGCGGCGACGTGGCGGACGCTGCGGATGGTCGCGGCGATCCGGGGCGACGTCGACCTCGCCGTCGCCCGCCGCGGCCTCGCCTGAGGACCGCCCTCGCCTACCCAGCCAGCTCGCCTATCCAGAGGGATTTTTCGGACACGAAACCCTCTGGATAGGCAAGGAACAGGAACAGGAACGGGCTCAGTCGCCCTCGACGATCTCCCGCAGGGTCGGGGGCGGGGGCGAGGTGACGGTCGCCTCTGTCACACCCGCCTCCAGGAAGTCCACCGCCTCGCCGATGCCGGTCGCCCAGCAGAGGGTGTCCCGGGCGCGCGGGCGGACGAACCCGCGGTCGACCATCTCGTCGACGAGGATCCGCAGGTGGGCAAAGACCCCGTCGGGGTCGAGGACCACCACGGGCTTGGTGTGCATGCGCAGGACCCCGGCGACCCAGACCTCAAGCAGCTCCTCAAGGGTGCCCAGGCCCCCGGGCAGAGCCAGGAAGGCGTCCGAGCGCGCGTCCATGAGCGCCTTACGCTCCCGCATGGTCTCCGTGACGATGATCTCGTCCGCGTCCAGGTCGCGGACCTCCATCGCGACCAGCGCCCGCGGGATCACGCCGACCGTGTAACTTCCGCCGGCCCGCGCCGCCCGGGCGATCGCCCCCATGCACGACACCGAGCCTCCGCCGGAGACCAGGGTGTGGCCGCGCCGGGCAAGCTCGGTGCCGGTCTGGGCCGCCAGCAGGACGTACGAGGGGTCGATCAGCTCGGAGGAGGCGCAGTACACGCAGATGTTCACGGAATATCCATACCTGCGGGCCGGGTGTGCCCGGCGGTTCCCTCCAGGATGATGCGCACGGCCTCGTGGATGCCGTCGGTGATCGAGAGGATCTGCAGGTCCCGCTCCTGGACCAGGCCGGCGGGCAGCAGGGTCGTCCGCATCCAGTCGACGAGTCCCGACCAGTACTCGGAGCCGATCAGCACCACTGGGAACCGGGTGACCTTGCCGGTCTGGACCAGAGTCAGCGCCTCGAACAGCTCGTCGAGCGTGCCGAACCCACCGGGGAGGATCACGAACGCCTCGGCGTACTTCACGAACATCGTCTTGCGGACGAAGAAGTAGCGGAAACTGACGCCGAGGTCGACCCAGTCGTTGAGCCGCTGCTCGTAGGGAAGCTCAATACCGAGGCCCACCGACAGGCCGCCGGCCTCCTGGGCCCCACGGTTCACCGCCTCCATCGCGCCCGGCCCCCCGCCGGTGATCACCGCGAAGCCGGCCTCGGCGAGCGCGGCGCCGAGCAGCCGGCCCTGCTCGTAGAACGGGCTGTCCGGGGGAATCCGGGCCGAGCCGAAGACGGTCACCGCCCGTGGCAGTTCGGCGAGCAGGCCGAAACCCTCGACGAACTCGCTCTGGATCCGCATGACCCGCCACGGGTCGGAATGGACGAACCCCGAGGGGCTGCGGGTGTCGAGCAGGCGCTGATCCGTGGTGGAGTGCTCCACCTGGCCACGCCGGGCAATGACTGGCCCACGGAACTGCTCCGGCGGCGGGATGCGGCGCTCGCGGCCGGTGGTCGGTGGCTGGGCACCGACAGGTGCGGGGTCGGAACCCGCAGAGCGTCCCACGGGCGTGTCGTCAGAAGAAGGCGCGGCGCCATCCTCCTCAGCAAGCGGTAGGGAGGGCGGCTCCGGGCTCGAGGACGGTGTCACGACGGCACCATAGGCCACGGCTCGGGCGTTGCGGGATGACGCCGCCCACGTCGGTGAAGCCGCTCACGCCGGTGGATCAGGACGCCCCCTCGCGGCGCAACAAGGCGAACACCGTGCGCCGGAGGACGTAGAAGTCCTTCGACTTCCCTTTTCGCGCGCATCAGTCATGTATCAGTCATGTGTCAGTGCGGGACACGACACGGGCCAGCACGGCGTCACCCCTCGGCAGCCGGCAGTGGAACGCGCACCCGCTGCAACGCGGCGCGGATGTCGGAGTAAGAGACGTCCTGAACGGCGACGCCCTGGCGAATCCCGCTTCCGGCCGCGATCGCCGCCGTCTGGCCGAGCATCATGAACACTGGTTCCATCCGCAGGGAGCACCAGGCGACGTGCGAGGAGGAGACGCAGACCGGGACGGCGAGGTTCACGCACTCCTGGCGGCGCGGCAGAATCGAGCACAGCGATACCGGCCACGGCCCCGACGCGGGAACG
>NZ_CDWRCM010000188.1:0-845 GCF_977927585.1 Frankia sp. CcWB2
GCCAGTTTCCCTCGATTCCCCCCGGGACCGCGGAACCATAAAGACGTCACTCCCCCCGTGGAGTAGCGTATTTACGCTATTAGTCTTACTCTCCCATTACGGCACGGTGGAATCGGGGACACGTGGCGGAGTCATTGGGATCTGTCCAGGCGCTGTGCATTCTCTTCTTCTGCGAGCAGTACCCGCCCGTCGTCTGGGACGGCGCGGGCACCTACACCGCGGCGCTGGCCACGGCACTCGCGAAACTCGGCCACGACGTCCACGTGCTGTGCGCCCAGGGGCGTCAGGTCGTCGGCTCGGTGAAGGACGGGGTGCACGTCCACCGGCGCCCGTTACTGCGGGTGCCGGTCAGCCGCGGGCTGGGAAAGCTCGGCGCCCAACTCCGGGGACCCCTGTACCCGCGTGACTCGCTGACGCTGCGGGCCAGCCTCCCGCTGTCCTACAGCTTATGGATGCGTCAACTCGGGCTCAGACCAGACGTGATCGAGACCCAGGACGGGGAAACCCGCGGTCTGATCCAGGCCATGCGTCGCTCCACTCCGCTCGCCATCCACCTCCACTGCCCGACCATGCTCACGGTCAGGCTTTCCGGCCAGCCGGTCGGGTTGAAGGGCCTGGTCGCCGACCGGCTGGACCGGACGTCGGCGGGCCGGGCCGCCGTGGTCACCTCACCGTCGCAGCTGCTCGTCGACACGCTGCGGGAGCAAGGCTGGTTGGGTGACCGTGAGGTGGAGGTGATTCCCAATCCGTTCGACGCCGAGCCGTGGCTCGACATACCCGACGTCGCCGGCACCACGCCGACAGTCGCCGTCGTAGGCCGACTCGAGGCCTACAAGGGCGTGGAT
>NZ_CDWRCM010000188.1:1288-2001 GCF_977927585.1 Frankia sp. CcWB2
GCTTCTCGATCGCGGCCGTCGAGGCGATGGCGGCCGGCCGGCCGGTGGTGACCACGACCCGGGCCGGAGTCGCGCCCTTCGTCGAGCGGTGGGAGGCCGGATCCTCGGTACCGGCCGGCGATCCGGTGGCGCTGGCGGATGCGCTGGCGCTGTTCCTGCTCGACCCCGCGCGGGCGAGCGCGTTCGGGGCCCGGGGTCGTCTCGGTGTAGTCGAGATCGAGCCCTCGGCCATCGCCCGCCGCAAGGTCGAGGCATACCGGCGCGGCATCGCGCACTTCGGCACCCGGAACCGGCAGCAACACCCCGACCGAGCCACGCGGCCGACGGTTTATACCCCGACCTGTCCCGGGAACGGCGCCGCCACCGGCGCTGGCCCGCCGCCCGGCCCTGAGGTGGCGCCCGCAGGCTGACTACCGGCTGCCCCGTGCCTGGTGGCCGGCCCGCCACCGCCGCTCGAAGTCGAGGTGCCGCAGCGCCCCCGCGGCGACGTAGACCTCGTACCGACTCCCCAGGGTCGCGAGCAGGGAACCGGTCACCGGGGTGGCGACGCCGGACGCCGCGTCGTCCTCCCCCACCTGGGTGGCGTGCTCCGCGAGGGCCCTGCGCTGCCGCGCCCGGAAGCCGCGGGCGTCCACGAGCAGCGGACGGCGTTCCCGCAACCGGCGGACCGGCTGGACGAACAGACGCTCAGCCGACCAGCCCGCCGTCCCGTA
>NZ_CDWRCM010000188.1:2334-3426 GCF_977927585.1 Frankia sp. CcWB2
TCCAGGGCCAGTGCGTCCAGAACCAGACGGTGTATTCGAGCACCTGGCCGCGATAACCGGTGGTGGCGACCGCTCGGCGCACCGCCTCGTTGGTCGCGTCGTGGTCCGGGTGCCCCTCGCACGAGGTCGGCGCCAGGATCTGCTCGGGCGCGAGGGTCTCGATGAGCTCGGTGAGCCGCGCAGCGATGGCGTCGATCCGGTCGGAGAGCTCGGCGTCGGGGAAACCGAGGAAGCGCACGTCGGACTCGTCGATGTCCAGCAAGGCGCAGGCCCGGCGGGTCTCCGCCTTGCGCACCTCGATCAACTCCGCTGGCGGGAGCGTCACCGGCTCCGCGCGGGAGCCGTCGCTGACAATCACCACCGTGACCGGGGTGCCTGCGGCCCGCTTACGCATGATGGCCACCGCGCAGCCCAGCGTCTCGTCGTCGGGGTGTGGTGCGACGACGAGACACGACCTCGTCGTCATGGACGAGGTGATATCGATGCCGCGCCGGGTCCAGGCCCGGCGCCACAGCGACCGCGCCGGCACCATCACCCGGTCACGCACCGTCTCTGGATCACCCGGGATCACCCACCGGACCGCCTTCGCCACGTTCATCCCGTCGACCTCCCGTACGGCGGCGAACACCGGCCAGCGGACACGATCCGAGATCGACGCCGTGGCCGCGCTCACTGTAGCGACCACCACCGACATTCCGCCCTCGGGTGGTGTTCCCGCAGGTCCTCGCCATGTTCGTCCACGAGACGCCGATGGGCGCAGAGCAGCTCTTCGCCGGGCTCGGCCCCCCCGGGAGGCATGGCGGAACGACAAGGTCCGCCCCCGCGCGGACACAACCCACCCAGAGTGGAGCGGGCGACGGGAATCGAACCCGCGTTGCAAGCTTGGGAAGCTCGTGTTCTGCCTCTGAACTACGCCCGCGTAGCGCATTCGCATCGTACTGGACGGACCGGGTCGGGTGGGGCCCCGGGCCGTCCGGCGCGTCCGGAGTCAGCCGTCGATGCTGTTGACGGAACCGCTTGGGCCGGTAGGACCGATACGATCGCTGGCCGGGGCGATGCCGAAGCTGGTGGCTGAGCCGGCACCGACGCCCC
>NZ_CDWRCM010000188.1:3733-9744 GCF_977927585.1 Frankia sp. CcWB2
GGCGCCCCCACCAGCGCCCCCACCCGCACCGGAGCGGCCGCCGGTCCCGGGCAGGCGCAGGAAGCGCAGCGGCTCCCGACCCGGGGGCTGCTTCGGCCGTTCCAGGACGGGCGTCGGCGGGACCTCCATGCTGACCGGCTGGCCGGGAACCACCCGGACGGTCTTGCCGTGGTGCAGCAACGTCATCGCCGGCCCCGCGGGGACGGTGTAGACCGCCGTCGAGTCGGAGACCTCCACCCGCAGGTGCCGCCCGCGGACACAGAGCCCGAAGGCCAGCCTGGTCAGTCCCTCGGGCAACCGCGGCGCGAACGAGATCACCTCACCGCCGTCACGCAGCCCACCGAAGCCCTCGACGAGGGCGATCCAGCTTCCCGCGAGGGAGGCCATGTGCAGCCCATCTCCGGTGTTGTGCTCGATGTCATGCAGATCCATCAGGGCGGCTTCGCGCAGGTAATCATGGGCGAGCGACAGGTGCCCACACTCAGCGGCCAGCACCGCCTGGGAGCATGCCGACAGTGACGAGTCCCGAACCGTCAGAGCTTCGTAGTAGGCGAAGTTGCGGATCTTCTCGTCCATCGTGAAGGCATCACCCCGGCGCTGCATCGCCAGGACCAGGTCCGCCTGCTTGACGACCTGCTTGCGGTAGAGGTCGAAATACGGGAAGTGCAGCAGCAGAGGGTACTGCTCGGGCGCGGTGTTCGCGAAGTCCCAGACCTGGTGTTCGGTGAATCCCTCGGACTGCGGGTGGACGCCGAGATGGGGGTCGTAGGGGATGGACATGTTCTCGGCCGCGTCCCGCCAGGACGCCGTGACCTCGGCATCCACGCCCAACTCGGCGGCCCGGTCGGGATGGCAGCGGGCGGCGTCCGCCGCGGCCACGAGGTTCCGCTGCGCCATCAGGTTCGTGTAGACGTTGTTGTCGGCGATGGCCGAGTACTCGTCCGGGCCCGTGACACCGTCGATCCGGAAGCGGCCGTCGAGGTCGTGATGTCCCAGCGACCGCCACAGCCGGGCGGTCTCGATCAGGATCGCCAGCCCCACCGTGCGCTCGAACTGCTCGTCCCCGGTGATGGTGACGTAGCGGGCGACCGCGTCGGCGATGTCGGCGTTGACGTGAAAGGCGGCCGTCCCGGCCGGCCAGTACCCGGAGCACTCCTCGCCGTGGATGGTGCGCCAGGGGAAGACGGCGCCCTTCAGATTGAGCAGATCGGCTCGTTCCCTGGCCAGTGGCAGAGTCGCGTACCGCCAGCGCAGCGCGTCGGCCGCCGCGTCAGGCGCGGTGTACGTCAGGACGGGGAGCACGTACGACTCGGAGTCCCAGAAGGCGTGCCCGTCGTATCCGGGGCCGGTCAGGCCCTTGGCCGGGATCGCCCGCCGCTCGGCCCGCGCTCCGGCCTGCAGGACGTGGAACAGCGCGAAGCGAACGGCCTGCTGCACCTCCGGGTCGCCGTCGACCTCGACGTTGGCCCGCTTCCAGAAGGCATCCAGGTACTGCCGCTGCTCGCCGACGAGACCGGGCCACCCGGTCTGCCGCGCTGCGACCAGCGCCGCGGCGGCCTGGTCCCTCAGGGCTGGGAGGGACCGTTGCTCCGACCAACCGTAGGCGATGAACTTGACCATCCGTAGCTTCTCGCCCGGGGCAAGCACCGCCGTGGCCGTCACCCGGCCGGCGTCCGGCTCGCTCTCCGAGGAGACACCCAGCGAGTCCGGCCCGGCGAACTCGTGGTCCATGGCCGCGGCGACACGGATCTCGCTGCGGTGGGTGATGTGGACGAGCTCGACCATCGTGCCGCTCGCCCGATGGCGCTCGGACCGCAGCGGCGACTCCAGCGCAGCCGCGGCCCGCGGGTCACCGTGCCAGGCCGGCAGCTGCTCGTTGGCCACCAGCTCCGACTGGATGACGATCCGCGCCGGGTCGCCCACCGGCTCGATCTCGTAGTACACGGCCGCGATGGAACGCTGCGAGAACGACACCAGCCGCTCGGAGTGCACCCGGATGGTCTGCCCCGCCGGCGAGACCCATTCCACGTCCCGCCGGAGCACGCCCTCCCGGAAGTCGATCGCCCGCTGATGCGACCGCAGATCGCCATAGCGGATGTCGAACGGCTCGTCGTCGACGAGTAGACGGATCACCTTGCCGTTGGTGACGTTGATGACCGTCTGGCCGGACTCGGGATATCCATAGCCGGCCTCGGCATAGGGCAGGGGCCGCAGCTCGTGGACCGAGTTCAGGTAGGTGCCCGGCAGGCCGTGCGGATCGCCCTCGTCGAGGTTTCCCCGGAGCCCGATATGGCCGTTGGACAGGGCGAACAATGACTCGGACCGGCCCAGATCGGAGATGTCGAGACCGGACTCCTGGATGGACCACGGCTCAATCAGATAAGACGCTTTGTCGATCACGCGGGGCCGGGTCCGGAGCCGTGGCCGAGCAGGTCCGCCAGGTCGTTTACCACGATGTCGGCCCCGTGGGCGCGCAACGCTGCGGCGTGCCCTACCCGGTCGACCCCCACGACCCAGCCGAACCCGCCGGCCCGCCCCGCCTCGACGCCGGCCAGGGCGTCCTCAAACACCGCCGCCCGCCGCGGCGGCACCCCGAGCAGCCGGGCGCCGGCGAGGAAGGTGTCGGGCGCTGGCTTTCCGGCGAGATGGTCACGGGCGGCGACGACGCCGTCCACCGCTCCGTCGACGAGGGCGTCAAGCCCGGTCGCCTTCAGCACCTCGGCGCAGTTGGCGCTGGAGGAGACGACCGCGCGGGGGATCCCCCGCGCGGCCAGTTCCCGCAGGTACGTCACCGAGCCGGGGTAGATGTCCACACTGTCCCTCCTAATCCGTTCCAGCAGGAGGAAATTCTTCCGGTTGGACAGCCCATGCACGGTGAGCGCGGACGGCGGGTCGTCCGGTGTTCCGTCGGGAAGCCTGATGTGACGGGCGTCGAGAAAGGCTCGCACTCCGTCGATCCTGGGCCGGCCGTCAACGCACTCGGCATAGTCATGCTCGAGGTCGAAGGGGACGAACGGCCCTCCCGACCGCTTGGCCCAGTTCTCCAGGAAATCGTCGAACATCTCTTTCCACGCGGCCGCGTGGATCGTCGCAGTGTTCGTCAGCACGCCATCCAGGTCGAACAGACATGCCTCGATGTGATCGGGTAGCCCGAGCATCCGTCCCGCCTGTCCCTTCCGCCCCAGCCTTCCCCGGGAGCACCCACCCGTCCGGCCGGGTATTCATCGACCGGCCACGTGCCTCCTACCCGGGTCACGCTCCGTCTCACTCTTCCACGCGGCTCCGTCCTCCTCCGGGTGGACGGTGAAGATCAACCTCCGGGTAGAGGGTGAAGATCAACCACTCATGCTCTAACGTCCGGGACGTGCTGTTGTCCGACCGGGACATCCGGACCGAGATCGCCACGGGCCGGATCCGTCTCGACCCCCACGACCCTGGCCTCATCCAGCCGTCCAGCATCGACCTACGGCTGGACTGCTGGTTCCGGGTCTTCGCCAATCACCGGTACAGCCACATCGATCCCTCTCTCGAGCAGGAGGATCTCACCGAGCTCATCGCCCCGGAGGGCGACGAGCCGTTCGTCCTGCATCCGGGCGAGTTCGTCCTCGGCTCGACGCTGGAGATCGTCACCCTGCCCGACGATCTCGCCGGCCGGCTGGAAGGGAAGTCGAGTCTCGGCCGGCTCGGGCTGCTCACGCACTCGACGGCGGGCTTCATCGACCCCGGCTTCTCCGGGCACGTCACGCTGGAACTGTCGAACGTGGCGACGCTGCCGATCAAACTCTGGCCCGGCATGAAGATCGGCCAGCTCTGCCTGTTCCGGCTGTCCTCGCCGGCCGAGCACTCGTACGGCTCGACCATTTACGGCTCGCGCTACCAGGGCCAGCGCGGCCCGACTCCGTCGAGGGCCTACCGGGACTTCACCCGCGCACCGGTCCCGAACGGGGAGATCCCCCCAGGCTGACTTCCTTGCCTTTCAGCTTCCTTGCCTTTCCAGAGGGTTTCATGTTCAATTTATCCCTCTGGAAAGGCAAGGGCACAATCTAGCCGACAGGCTCGGCGGACGCCTCGGTCGGAGCCGCTGGCGCCGCCGGCGCCAGCGAACGGGCCAGGAGCTGGGAGACGTCGAGCACCTCGACGCCGTCCTTCGCCTCGCCGCTCAGCTTCTTCTCGGTGACGGCGTCGGTGAGCATCACGATGCAGAACGGGCAGGCGGTGGACACGACGTCCGGGTCGAGGCCGAGGGCCTCCTCCATCCGGTCCACGTTGACCCGCTTACCGATCTTCTCCTCCATCCACATCCGCGCGCCGCCGGCACCGCAGCAGAAGCCGCGGTCCTTGCAGCGGTGCATCTCCTGGCCCCGGATGCCCGGGATTGCCGCCAGGATCTCCCGCGGCGGGGTGTAGACCTTGTTGTGCCGCCCGAGGAAGCAGGGGTCGTGGTAGGTGACCGACGACTCCACCCGGGTCACCGGCACCAGCTTGCGCTCCTCGACCAGTTTGCCGAGCAGCTGGGTGTGGTGGACGACCTCGTACTGACCGCCGAGAGCCGAGTACTCCCGGGCGAGGCTGTTGAAGCAGTGCGGGCAGGTGGCAACGATCTTCTTGACGCCCGTGGCGTTCAGCAGCTCGATGTTCGCCTTGGCCATCTCCTGGTACAGGTACTCGTTGCCGAGCCGGCGCGCCGGGTCTCCGGTGCAGGACTCGTTCGTACCGAGGATCGCGAACTCGACCCCGGCGGTGTGCAGGAGCTCCGCGAAGGCCCGCGCGACCTTTTTGGCGCGGTCCTCGATCGCCCCGGCGCAGCCGACCCAGTACAGGTACTCGACGTCGTCGGGGATCTGCTCACCGTCGCCGAGGACACGCACCTCGAAGGGCAGGCCCTCGGTCCACTCGGTGCGGGTCCGCGGCGAGACGCCCCACGGGTTGCCGTTGTTCTCGAGGTTGCGCAGCATGACGCCGGCCTCGGACGGGAACGCCGACTCGATCATCACCTGGTAGCGACGCATGTCGACGATGTGGTCGACATGCTCGATGTCCACCGGACACTGTTCAACGCACGCGCCGCAGTTGGTGCACGACCACAGGACGTCGGGATCAATGACCCCGCCCTCCTCCTCGGTGCCGACCAGCGGCCGGTCGACCTGCGGCTGACCGGGCTGCGGCACCCGGCCGAAGCCGGACTCGGGCACATGGTGCACGGTGTGGGAGTCGGAGGCGTCCTCGGCGATCCCGGTGACCGCCTTCGGCGCCTCCTCGCCCTCCGCCGCGCCCTCGGTGGACAGCAGGTAGGGCGCCTTGGCGAAGAGGTGGTCACGCAGATCCATGATCAACAACTTCGGTGACAGCGGCTTGCCAGTGTTCCACGCCGGGCACTGGCTCTGGCACCGCCCGCACTCGGTGCAGGTGGCGAAGTCGAGCATGGCCTTCCAGGAGAAGTCCTCGACCTTGCCGACGCCGACGACCGGCTCGTCCTCCTCCATCAGCTTCTCGATGTCGGGGGTGGTGGCCAGCGGGCCGAGGGCCACCGGCTGGCGCTTGAGCACGACGTTGATCGGAGCCAGGCCGATGTGCAGGTGCTTCGAGTAGACCACCAGCACCGAGAAGCCCATGATCACCGCAACGTTGAGCAGTAGGAAGGCCGTCTCGATGCCCTCGTTCACCTCGTGGGAGAGGCCGGAGAAGATGCGGCTCACGGCGTAGGACGCGAAGGCCCACTTTGTCTGGCCCTGCGGGAGGTTGCCGGTGTTGTACTGGGCGCCACGGCAGATCAACAGTGTCACGATGACGGCGGTGATCAGGCCGAGGATGACCCAGGCCGGCCCGGTGTGCGAGCCGTAGAATCGCGACTTGCGCTCCAGCCGCGCCGGGGCGTCCTTCAACCGGATGATCGTGAAGGCGGCCAGGCCGGCGAGGACCGCCACGGCGAAGAAGTCCTCGAGGAAGCCGATGGCCGCCCAGTGCCCGAATCCCGGGATGTGGAAGTTGTCGTCGAACAGGCCGCCGTAGGC
>NZ_CDWRCM010000189.1:0-8555 GCF_977927585.1 Frankia sp. CcWB2
GGCTCAGGAGCGCCCAGCGTTCCGGTCGCCGGCGTAGCCGGCCCGGCGGGTCTTCGCGTGGGCGGGCTCGACGGACACGGTCGGGCCGTTGACCTGCAGGTTCAGGTTCGCATTAGTGCTGATTGGGTGCGCTCAAACCTTGCCAGCAAAGATCGACATATGTCGTGACCTGCACTTTAAGTGGCCGGGTAGGGGTGGACATCCGAACTGTGGGCAGCCTTCTCGCGGCTCCCAGCGGCGAGGCTGTCTGTGGTACCCGTCGAGAGCGTTCCGAGTAGATTCAAGATTCCCGCGGATGGTGAGGACGCTCGGGCGGTGGGGCCTTCCCCTGGCGGCTCGCGGAGGTTGTGCGACTGTGGGGTGATGGGGAACCGACAGCCGCGGAACCGGGTGCTTGGTGACCGCCTGTGGGATGACACGGGGGGGGGAGTGGCGCCGTGTCGCCGGCCAATGGGCCGATGTCGACGAGGTGGAGCGGCGCCTTGCCGATGCACGCGTTGTCCTGCTCTATGGCTTCGGTCGCCCCTTGCAGTGGCTTACTCTCAACGACGCGGCGCATCGTTGAGAGTAGATGCGGCGCCATTTCGGGGTTCCGGGTCAGTGCGGCGCGAGGGGCGACGACCACGATCTCACCTATGCGGCTGCGGTGTGGCACCGTGGCGACGAGCAGCTTCTGGGTTTCGAGGCGTTCTACTGAGGGCCGACGCGAGGGCGCGTCCGGCAGCCAAGCCGGCGGACGACCACGGACGCCGGTGGATGTCGCGGCCGGTGCGTGGCCTGCCACCGGGAGCATCGAGCCGTGCCTTCTAAGCACCAGGTCGCAGGTTCGATCCCTGCCGGGCGCACTCAAACCTTGCCAGCAAAGATCGACATATGTCGTGATCTGCACTTTAAGTGGCCGGGTAGGGGTGGACACCCGAACACGGCCAGAGACTGCAGCGCGTCGACCTGCGACATTGGGTTCGAGTCTTGCTGGGTTCGGCGCCCAAACCCCCGCCGATCAGACGTCCATGCCCGTCCGGACCGAACGGCGTGGTTACAGGACAGCCGCGTCGAGCTGGGCGATGCAGGTGGGCAGGCGCCTGTATTCGGTACGTAGCTGACCGATGTAGGCGCTGAACCCGGCGGCGTCGCCGATGGCGAGGCAGGCAGCACGGAGGTCACGGAACAGGCGGGCCGCTGCTCGGTAGCTGCACTTGTCCGCCGTGGTGAGGACGCGGGCCTCGATCAGCGTGCGGTAGGGCGCCAGCACATCGGCCGGGTGGTTAGTCCACCGCGGCTCCACGATCTGGACGAGCCTTCGTTCGAAGAGCACGTCAAAGTTGTGGAGACCGACTCTCCACGCCTGGTCGGCATCGCCCTCGGCGAGCAGGACAGCCACCAAGCCGCCAGCGAAGGCCGGTCGCCGGTAGACCCGCGCGCGCTGAACGGACGTCGCCCACTCGGCGAGTCCGGTGTCCGCCACGTATCGCCGGCCGGTGTCGAGCAGCCCGGTAAGCACACACCGTGGGCCGACATGCGAAGTCGTCCCTGTGCAGGACTACAGCGGCCGCCCGGTCACCAGCGCCGATCTCCAGGTCGACCAGCAGGTCACGAAAGCGATCAGTCGGCAGCCCACCCTCGTGCTCGGCCAGACCGCGGCGGAGCCAGTCGATCGCTTCGGCGGCCAGCGCAACTCAAGGCCATGACGACCCGCTGATACTGCCTGGAGATACCCGCGGTTGCAGGCAACGATCGCAGCGTTCAGCGCGTTGGATGCGGCCAGCCTGGGCCCTCACAGGCCTATTCGGGCGGAAACCTCTCCGTCATCCAAGCCCATGCCCGCAGCTTTTCGAAGCCAATGTCATTGTTTACCAGGTCAAACACGTCGTCGTCGAGGATCTGATATTCGATGTCGGCGTCGCGCGAGGCCATCATGGCGGAAGGTTTCGCCCGGTTCGACAAGGCGTGGTCGATGCGTTCAAGGAGGAGAGTTCGGGTGGCATCTGCCGGCAGACCGAATAGATCGATACTGACCACCGTACGTAGCAGGCCGGGCCTCTCGCAATCTTCAATCCGAAGCGGAAGGAGCCTACGGTCGAATCTCTCCGGGTCAGCTGCGCGCGCCGCGCGCCATTCCTTAGCTATGGTTAAGATCATCGAAGGGGCAGATCCCGTCTGACGGCTCCTGCTCGACGGATGGGACCAAAGCCTCGCGACCGCGGGACGCAGTCACGAGACCCGGACCGCGTACCGCAAGGCGGGCGTCGCGTTCGTCAACTGGCTCGCGGCACTGCCGCCGACGCTTGGCTCGACGCCGCCGACGGCGAACAGACGCTCGCTGACCATGTGGGCTGGACGACCACCCAGATGATCAAGCGATATGGTGCCGCCGGCTGAGCCCGCCGCGCCCAGAACGAGCACGAACGCCTCGGCCTGGGCGACCGGATCTGACGCGTGATCGCGCACGGAGCGCCGAACGACCCCTGTAGAGGGCCGGGCCGACAACTGCCGCCACTGGGACGGGTGTGACGTACTCGCGACTGCCGGTGGTTCCCGCACCCCTACAGCGAGCCGCTCCCGATCATGGCGATATCTCGACCGGAGTCAGGGAGGTGCGGGTCGCGGTGTAGATGAAGGGGCCGGGCTTGCCCAGGAGGGCTTCGATCGCCCGCCACTGGCACATGACGATCTCCAGTTGGTCCCAGGTGCCTTTCGCCTCCTTGCCGGCGAGCGATACAAGACGGGCGCCGTTCTCCCGGACGGCGTTGATCTCCGATCGTCGGCCCTGGATCGCACTGTCTCGGGTGATGGCGAGCCAGCCGTGTTTGGCGGCGGTGGGAATCCAGACGTCGTCAAGGGTCGCTACATCAGTGATGGGACAGGCTGGACGTTCGCGTTTGAATCGTGTGATACCTGGATCGCCGGGGTAGGTTACGTCCGGCCGTAATCTACCCAGGAGCTTGCCGAGGCCGAGCAGGTCGGCATCGATGTAGAACCGGACGATCGCAGGCCTGAGCCGCGTCACGCCGCCCGGGCGGAGTACTCGTAGGCAAGCGCCCAGCAGACGTCTTGCGCCGTGAGGTCGAAGGCGTTGGCGATCTCCTCGACGTCTTCGTCTGCCTCGACGTGCTCCCACAGCACGACCGTGCTGATCCCGCCGATGGACGGGCTTCCGCCACGCAGGTTCGGGATGCAACGCACCGGGGAGTCGGTGTCGTCGTGTGGGCGCCAGGCCGCGGCGAGGTCGTCGTCACCCCAGTCGATCCGCTGGATGAACGCGTCGGCGGGGGGCAGCAGCAGCATCTGGCCACGGACGTCCGAGACGAGGCAGAATTCGGGAGCGAGGCCAGCTTCGTCCTGCGCCTGGAGCACGAGGGTCTTCCCGGAGACCAACGGTCTGCGGTCCGCGAGCGGGTAGGGGACGCCGAAGTCGTCGCGGAGCTTGTCGATGAACGCACGTAGCTCGGCCATCGGCACCCTGCGCTGGCGGTACTCACGCAGCAGCGCGGCTTCGACGAACTCACCCCAGGTCACGGCGGCCCCGCGGCCGCGGGGTTCCTGACGGATCACCGGCCGGTACAGGCGACCGCGCCGCTCGCCGCCCTCAAGCCAGTAGACGAGAGTGCTCTGCGGGACCCGCAGTAGCGCCGCCGCCACCGCCAGCGAGTACATCTCCCGGTCCAATACTGATATCACAGTTTTCCCCCACAATGACGCTTTCCGCCCCACAATCGAATACGAAGCATGACAGTTTGTGTTCTGGTTGGGGTAGCGTATCGGCTCCACCAGGCCAGCTCGGTGTTTCTGCCAGGTCGACTGGCCATACATGTCGCCTTGCGGCACTCTCAGGCCCCCGTCGTACCCCGCGGCCGGGACCTCGACGCGTCAGTCCTCGCCACGCCACCCCGGGCGGTTGGTGTCGAGCCATGCCTCGACTTCGACGACCGGGGCCCGCAGCCGTATCTGGTGACCGAGTATGTCGAAGGACCCACGCTGCATTCGTGGGTCCGGCGGACCGGCCCCGATGCGTGGCTCAACCCTGGAGCAACTGGCGATCGCCCACACCCGAGTTCCGCCGCAGGGTGCTCGACCTGATCGACACCGGCCGTTCAGCTCTCCTCGAAGCCCGACTGGTCGAACTTTAAGGTCCCGGCGTTCTCGGAGACGGTGCGGACTTGGCCTTCCTCGAAGCCGGTGCTCTTCGTGGCTTCGATCTCGATCTTCACGACGAGCTCGGTGCCGTCCTGGCGGAGGTTGGCGATGATCTCGTCGGCGACGTTCTTGAAGTCGAGGGCGATCTTGTCGGAATTCAGAGTCTTCACGCCGTAGAACCGCGTCTTGACCTTGCGATGGTAGACGCCCGGGTGGTCGGGGTCCGGTTTGAAGGGCTTCTTCGCGTCGTCCTCGCTCGGGCTCTCCGTCAGGCCCGGCGTCGCCGGGACTTCGGCGTCGCGCTGCTGGGCGGCGATGTCGGGACGCACCAGGAGCAGCGAGTCGGTGGCCGCCGGTGCGGCGCCCTTGTCCTCGGGCGTCCAAAGTCCGAGGTAGCGGCCGGCGGAGTCGTCATAGCCGGCGGCGAGCGCGAAGGCATCGGTCTGCCAGATCATCGGCAGGTCGATGATGCCCTCGTTGAGAACCGTCCTGTCGCGCAGGCGAGGCATGTAGGGGTACTGGCTGTAGAGCGCCCACAGAGCGCCGAGCGAGACCTGGCCGTCCTTCCAGATCTGCGGGACCTTGCTGATCGCCAGGCGGATCGTCGCCGCGGCCTGCCTCGTCGAGAGGTCGCCGTCGTTGCCGAGGCGGCGGGACACCCGCTCGGCGAGCGAGGTGGACTGCCCGTCGGCCTTAGCCTCCCGGATGACGAACGGCGCGCTCGGGTCCGGCTGGGCCGGGACGAGCGCCCAGGTGAAGGTCTGCAGGAGCCTGGCCGTGACGGTCTGGTCGGCCTGGGCCTGGCGCTGGGCGGCCTGCTTCTTCTGGTTCTGGGTCAGGTCGAGGTCGGCCTCGTTGTCGAGAACGTGCTTCCAGCCGAGGTAGTCGCGGGTGGCGGCGTCGAGCTCCCCCAGCCGGACCTCGTCGGGGGCGAGGTAGACGAGCATGTTGCGGTTGGTCCGGTTGGAGCTGCCGCGCTGCTCGGTCGCCTTCTGCGCGAAGCCCTTGGCGACCGACTCGGTGCCCCGCTTGTGGGCGAACTTCGGGTGCAGGATGACGAGGCGCGCCTCACCGGTGTCCGGGATGTCGGCGTCGTTCTCCGGGCAGACGTGGACGCCGGCGAAGTCGCCCTTCAGGCGGCCCTGGCCGAGCAGCCGCGTGACGATCTCCTTCCACACGTCCTCTTTGTGGAGCCGCTCGGCCTGGTCCTTGGCGGTGCGGGTGATGTTGGGCTGGAGATCGTACCAGTGCTTGCCGGACCCGGAGTAGAAGTAGGTCGCCCGGTCACCAAGCTGGGTCAGCGCGGAGTGGAAGTTACCCGGGACGTCGCCGGGAATCGCGGTGCCGAGGAAGACCCGCTGGGTACCGATGCCCTTGTGGACCGAGCCGGGTGCGATGGTCGGGGCCGCGCCGAAGAACACCGTGCGGGCGAGCCGCTTGGTCAGCGCTCGCTGGCCGAACAGCGGCTTCTCCTTGTCGATGCGCGCCGGCTCGGAGTTCGGGCCGTCGACATCGGCGTCGATGATCGCCTTCCAGGAGTCCTGGAGGTACTGCGTCAGCTCGGCGTTCACGTTCGCGGTGGCGAGCGGGATCGAACCCGGCATGATCAGCGGTGACGCGTCCTCGCCCGTCCAGAGCGCGTGGATCACCGTGCTCATCAGCCGCAGCACACCGCGGGTGCGCTGGAATCGCTCCAGCGAGGACCACTCCTCGTAGAGGGTGTCGAACAGCTCCGGGCGGATCGGGTAGGTCCACCTGATGCAGTACTCGTACAACGTCTCGCGTGCCTCACGCGGGAAGTCATCGGTGTACTTGCGGTACAGCTCCACGTACGCCTTGGCGGTCGCTCCGATCGAGGCGAGCGCGGCGGCGTCAGGTTGCTTGAACAGCCGCTGCCTGACGATGTGGTAGGCCTCGTCCGACGACGCCGGGCGCCACTGATCAGCCACCCGGCGCACGACGTTCTGGAGCCGCTTCAAAGCTTCCAGGCCGTTGGCGCCGCCGACCTCCTCGGCGTTCCCGGCCACGATCTCCGAGTCGACCCCGCTCTCAGAGGCAGGAATCGAGATCGCGAGCAGGACGCCCGAGGTGCCCTTCGCGGCCTCGGTCAGCGACTGGGCGAAGGTGAACTGATCGTCGAACGTGCCGCCCGCAAGGTCGTCGCGGCCCACGAGTGAGCGGGCGTAGGCGACCCACTCGTCGATCAGGATGACGGCGGGCGCGTACTTCGCCAGCAGCGTGTGGAGCGCGTCGCCGGGATGGGTGCGGTTGCTGTCCGCGGTGGCGACGATGGCGTACGCCTCGGCACCGCCGAGCTGCCAGGCCAACTCACCCCAGATCGTGTTGACGTGGGTGCCGTCGTCCTTGGTGACACCGGACGGGCTGAGGTGGTTGCCCACGATCGTGACCCGGTTCACCTCGGTGCCGGGGTAGCCGTTGGCGGTGAGCAGTTCCTGGGTCTCCTGCGGGAACTCGCCCACGGGAAGTCCGGCGGCCACGTGCCACAGCGACAGCATCGAGTGCGTCTTGCCGCCGCCGAAGTTGGTCTGAAGGTTGATAACCGGAGAGGCATTGTCGTCACCCGAAAGACGCCGCACGGCGCGGCCAATCAGGTCGCAGAGACCTTCGGTAAGATAGGTGCGCTTGAAGAACTCGACCGGGTCGGCATAGTCGGAGTCGACCTCGCCGCCGACGGCAACCTTGTAGAGGTCGGCCGCGAACTCGGAAGCGTGGAAGTTGCCGGTCGCGACGTCATCGTGGGGCTGGAGCACTTCGCGCCACGGTTTGAGGCCGGTGGCCTCGGGGTTGTCGACCGCGGCCTCGAGGACCTTCTTGTCGTCCTTGTCGGCGGCCACGCGACGCAGGTTGAGCCGGATGCCGCGGACCTCGTCGGTCTCGGCGTTCGCGCCGATGAGCTTGAGCAGGCGTTCGCCCGTGTCGAGTGCGCGGTAGGCGTCGTCGTCGCTGAACGAGCCGTTGTGCGCCCACGCGTTGCGCACCTCGCGCAGCTCGCTGGCGTAGGTCTCGCCGACGCGCCCGACGGCCTGATTGAACGGGTACCAGCCCTGCTTGTAGCCGCCGGTGATGTTGCCCTCGGTGAGCAGGCGGAACTGGACCTGCGGGTCGAGCGGGTCGTAGCTCTTGCTCGCGGGGGCGCCGTTCTTAAGGTCCTTCGCCTGGACCAGCTTCGTCCACTCAGCCCCCAGCGCCGGGTCGGCCTGTCCGATCACCGACGAGATGAAGTCGTCCAGCGCCGGGGCGAGGACCTGGAACATCCGGTCGATGCGGTCGCGGTTGCTCAGCGCCATGTCTACTCGTCCTCGTCGAAGTCGATCGCGAACTGCGTCTTGGTGGGCTTCTTCTGGGTGCGCGCGACCTCCAGAATCTCCGGCCAGCTCGTCACGAGGCTATTGAAGCTCAGAGCGTCCTTCGTCCAGCCATTGCCCTCCGCGATGCGGAAGAGAAGGTGTGTGAGCTCCTTGATGAGGTCAGCATCGACGGCGCCGTCTGGGCGGCTCAACGCCGCCTGGAGGAAGTCGCCCGCCGGGATGATACCGTCCCGTTCCAGCACCTTGATCAGATGGTGGAGGGCCTCCCAGTTGCTGGTGTGGCTGTCCTTCAGCACGTCGTAGTCCCACGACAGGTCGGCGGGCTTGATGAGCTGCACGTTGCCAGCCCGGCTCGTCAGAATCTCCTCCCGGTCCATGACGTCGACGCTGGTGTTGCGGGCCCGGGCGAGGTTGTCAGCGTCGCCGAACTTGCCAACCCCGTAGCCATGCTGGCGATACCACGCGATCGCGAACCGGGAGGTCGAGTCGAAGTCGCCCTCCTGCTCGGCCAGCACCACATCGAGGATCTCATTGATCCGCGCCAAGGCCGAGCGCACGGTCATTTTCTTGCCGTCGGGCTCAAGGACCGCGCTGTACCGGCTGAACACCGCCATCCCCGGCCCGATCGCCGCCTGCGGCAGGTCCACCGGCGCGATCTGCCCCTGCTGCAGCTTTCGAAGCGCGTCCGGTAGCTCCGCCCCCAACGCCGCGATGAACCCACGCCGGTCCGTCGTCGGCGCTCCCTCGGGACGAGGGCGCAGCGATAGTACGATCGAGGAGGCCAGCGCATTGGAGCTAGTTGCTCGGAGACGTCCCGCACCCTCGGTTCGCATCGGCCAGGTTGATGTAATCTCCCAGCCGCCACGGATCATGCCTTCGAGTAGAGTTTCCCAGCCGCTCGACGCCTCCCCGAAGTCGTCCACCTCAGACTGTTTGAATGCGTAATAAACCGTGATCGGGTACCGCTTCGACGCAAAACCACGCGCCCGAGAAAAGACCTTACGAAATCCGTCCTCGAAAAACTCCTTGGCCTCGTCGGCGCCACCGCGGAGGAACTGATTTGCAACGAGTTCCTCCGCCTTAGGGGGTCTT